>JALZFK010000343.1 GCA_030861585.1 Actinomycetota bacterium
GACCAGCACTCTGCGCCTGAAGCCGGTCATGGTGCACACGATCTCTATCTCCTCGATGATCGTGCCGTAGGGCGTGACCTCTACATCCCTCAAGATCTCTATCATAAAGTGCTGCCTCCTTTAGTAAGGGGGCGATTCTTCGCAGCTTCACCCCTTAAGTAATCCTAGTAATGACTGTGACAGGCGCAGGGACATTTGTATATAGGTCATATGTCCCATATACAGGAGTAGGGTTGTCTCTATTCACGAGTAGCCGAGAAGGGGTCTTCTCGGCAGCTCTTTAGGCATAAGATTACGGATATATGAAAAGGGCGGGCTGTATAGATGCACCCCGCCCTTTATCCGGTTGCCGCTGTCTCTAACGACACCGGCTCACTTTATGTTGGATTCTTCTTCTAGCGCCTCCTGCGCGGTGGTTCGTCTTCCCGGGCTCCCCGTGGGTCTTCCCTTCTCGTCCTGGTTCCTTCTCTCCCCCCCGTGTCTTCGCCTGATAACGCCTCTTTGGCTTTATCTATAAAGCTCGGGCTGCCCCGGTCCTGCTCAGGCGAGGTCGTGCTCGATAGCGAAGCGGGTGGCGGCGGCGCGCGAGCTTACCCCGATCTTTTGGTAGACGGAGTTCAGGTGCCGGTCGACGGTGCGGGGACTTATGAAGAGAGCTTCGGCGATCCGGGCGTTGGTCAACCCTTGGGCCACCAACTTGAGCACCTCGGCCTCCCGGGCCGAGAGCCCGGCCGGATAGGAAGAATAAACCGACGGTTCGGGGGTTGTCTTCGTCGCCGGGGCGGAAGCTGGCTCCTCCTCTTCTTCCGAGAGGGCGTACTCGAAGGCTTCCTCAGGGTACATGTCCCGTCCTTCGGTCCAGGCGGCGTTGAAGGGTGCTTCGTCCAGCGCGGAGCACACGGCGGCCAGATCTTGCTCGTAACCGGATTGGGCGAGGTCGAAGGGGGAGAGGGACATACCCATCTGCTCCCGCAGGGCTTCGGCAGCTCCCCAGAGCCTCGCGGCCCGTACGGGCCTCCCCCGCAGGGCGTTTACCTTCCCCAGCCCCCAGAGGTGGAATACTCCGCCGAACCCCTCTTTCAGCTCCCGCATTATCCGGGCGCCTTCTTCGAGCAAAGTTGCTCCCCGGTCGAGGTCTTCCCGTTTGAGCTCGACTAAGCCTAGCATGAAGAGGGACATGGACGTGTTCCGAAGGTCGCCCAGCTCACGGCACAGGGGCAGGCTCTCTTCGAGCTGCGCCACTGCCGAGTCGAGGTCGCCCTCCTCCATCGCGGCGGCAGCTAGGATCATGCGTAGGAAAGCACGGGGATAGCCGTCCAGGTCTCCCTGCATCAACGCCTCGCCCTCTTCGACGAAGGCCGGCACGCGCTCGCGAAAGCCCCCATGCAACACGGCGAATCCGAGGTTGGCGAGCGCTAACGCAGCGCCGGATTCGTCCCCGAGTTCCTCGTGGAGAGCGATGGCCTCTTCGAGGGCGGCTATCGCTCGCCCGTAGTCTTGCTGGAAGAGGAGGATCCAGCCGAGCGCATTGAGTGCCTTTGCCCGCACGGCGGGGAACCCTCCGGGGTCTTTCTCCAGGGCCGTTCGGAGCCACTGTTTGCCTTCCTCGAAACGCTGGCCGCGCCAGAACCGCCACAAGGCGGCCGGGAGTCCCAACCGCAAGCGCACGCGCTCTGCCTCTTGACCGGGCTCCAGGGACCACGAGAACGCCTCCTGCAGGTTCGCGAACTCGGTTCGCAGCCGCTGGATCCACAGTCCCTGATCTGCTCCCAACAGCTCGGGTTCAGCCGTCTCGGCGAAAGCTAGGTAGTACTCGGCGTGCCGGCGGCGGACTTCCGGCGCCTCCGTGCTCTCTTCGAGCTTTTCGCGCCCGAACTGCCTGACCGGCTCCAGCATCCTGTAGCGCAGCGCTCCGGCGTTTACCGCCGAAGCCTCAACCATCACAAGCGATTTGTCTACCAGGCTCGAGAGCAGGTCCAACACCTGTCCCGCTTCAACCGGCTCTTCCGCCCCCACCGCTTCGGCCGCCTCCAAATCCCAACCCCCGGCGAATACCGAGAGCCGGTTGAGCAGCTCCCGTTCAGGCTCGCTCAGCAACTCGTAGCTCCACTCAAGGGTCGCCCGCAACGTCTGATGGCGCGGAGCCGCTACACGGCTGCCCGTGGTCAGAAGCCCCAAAGGATCCTTTAGCTTCTCCGAGAT
>JALZFK010000370.1 GCA_030861585.1 Actinomycetota bacterium
CAACCCCGATGCGCAACGTCTGCGCGAGCGCGCCCTCCTTGCGCAACTTCTCGAGCTCCCGGAAGGCGTCGAGATCGGTGGTGTCGTCCCCGATAAAGAGCGCTCTTTCGGGTTCGTACTCCTCGATGAGGCGCCTCACGGCGGTACCCTTGTCGGCGCGGACCGGGGGACGGGCCTCGACCACGCCGCGTCCGACGGTGATACTTAAGCCCAGCCGCTTCCCCTCACGCTTCACGAACGTTTTGCACCGCTCGCCGACCTTGGACGGAACGTTCCGGTAGTGGACGGAGGCCGTGATGCCTTTGTCCTCGACGAAGGCGCCTAAAGGTCCGAGTTCCTCCCTCGCCCTCTCCTCGAGCTCCTCGATCGCCGCCTGGTATGGCGCGGCTTCGGAGCTCACCTCGACTTCATCGTCGCGCAGAACCTCGAAACCGTGGTTCCCGTAGTACACGAGCTCCTCCAGCCCGACGAGCCGAAAAGCGTCTTCGGCCGCCCGGCCGCTGATACCGGCCACGACGCGATAGTGTTTGCTCAGCCGCCGCAAGAGTTCCCGCAGCTCCTCGGGTACCTCCGACATATCCGGGGTTGGGACGATGGGGGCAAGCACCCCATCGATGTCCGTGGCGATGGCGGTTGCGCTCGGGTTTCGACTCCAGTGCTCGAGCCGTTCCCACGTCTCCTCGCTCAAGCGACGAGTACCACTCTTAGATCGTTGACGTTAGTGCTGGTCGGACCGGTCCGGAGCAGCGCATCGGCAGCTTTGAGGGCCCCATAGGAGTGGTTGTCTTCGAGGGCTTCCTCAGGAAGCGTCCCGCTTGCGCGGATACTCTCGGCCGTTTCGCTAGTTACCAAGCCGCCTGCGGCGTCGGTCGGACCGTCGTTGCCGTCGGTGTCCACGGCAAGGGCCGCCCAGCCCTGGGCGCCCTCCAATTCGACGGCCAGAGCCAGGGCGAATTCCTGGTTGGGGCCGCCGGTGCCCTCTCCACGCACCACGACCGTCGCTTCCCCACCGCTGATAAGGGCGCAGGGTGGGGTTAAGGGGTTGCCACTATCCAGGATCTCTTGCACGATCGCCGCGTGGAGACCCGCGATATCCCGGGCGTCTCCGGTAAAGTACGTACTGAGAAGGAGGGGCTCATAGCCTAGCTCGCGGGCTTTCTTCGCCGCGGCCTCCGCCGTGAGACGTCCGCCGCCCACGATGAGGTTCGTAAGCTTCTCGAAGGCCTTATCCCCGGGCTTGGGGGTTTCTTGTCCCTTTTCGAGGTGGTCCCGCACGCTTTGCGGTGGGTCGAGCTTGTACCGTTCGAGTATCCTGAAGACGTCTTCGAGCTTCGTCGGGTCGGGGGCGGTGAGGCCGCTGCCGATGGACGAGGGATCGTCGCCCACGACGTCGGAGAGCAGGAGCGCTGCGACGCGGGCTGGTGCCGCGTGCCGGACGAGGTTGCCACCCTTCAAAGTCGAAACGTGCTTGCGGACAGCGTTGATTTCGCCTATCTCCGCTCCACTTCGTAGGAGCGTGTTATTGAGCCGTTTCAGGTCTTCGAGGGAGATGCCGGGCGCCGTGTCCGCCAAAAGGGCCGACGCCCCACCGGAGACGAGGACCAGCAAGAGATCCCCTTCCTCGAGCCCCTCCAAGAATTTCTCTACTCGTTCGGCCGCCCGGGTGCTCCCCTCGTCGGGCTCCGGGTGGCCGGCGAGGACGGTTTCGAAGGGGGGAGGCGGCTCCTCGTGCCCACGCTTGATCACACACAGACCGCCGTCCAACGCTTCTCCCAGGATCTGCCTAGCCACCCGGGCCATTGCCCCCGAGGCCTTACCTACCGCCAGCACGAAGACGCGCCGTGGCTCGAAAGGCTCATCTCCGACCTGCACGCGTCCATCCTCAGCGCTCAAAAAGCGGCGCATCGCCCTCCCGGGCTCCGCCGCCACGAGCGCCGCATCCAGGATCTCTCTCAGCTCTCCCTGCACAACCTGCATCATAAACGTTCGCAATCCTCGGCGGAAGGAGACCATTGCGCCTCCTTGCGCCGGGCACGAAAAGCGGTCCCTGGAAGAGCCCCCGAAGAGAATTTCTCGTAAGTTACGAAGCGCAGGCCTCGAACCTAACTAACGCGGCTGCCTTCGGCGCTGGAAGCGCTCGCGAAGGTCCTCGAGGTCGAAATCCCCGTCCAGGAACTTGCCTACAAAATAACCTACGACGCCGACGAGCACGACGAGAGCCGTATCGTCGATGCCTATTAAAGCTATCGAAAACATAACGAGGGCCCCGATCACAGCTCCCCAATGCTTGTTAGTCCAGTTGATCATTTGCCTCCCTTATCCTTGGGGTGCGGTTCCCTGCACCGTGACTTCGACATCCTCTACGGGCACCTGCTGATCTTGGAGGACGCTCTGGATGTTCTGCCGGGAGCGGCTTGCGAGCTCGGCGAAATCCTGAGACCTCGGGACCTGGATGTTGCACGAAACGTTGTAGCGGCCTTTCTCGGAGGCGAGGTAACAGGTGGGGGAGACGGCCCCCACCTCCCTGGCAGCGCCCTCCACGAGCCGGCGCACGGCCTGGGCCGTGACGGTGGTCTCCCGGCCCGGCGTGTCGTCGACGAAGGCCCTCCTGGGAACCGGACGCCCGAGAGTGAGCTCCCGCAAAAGGAGGAACAAGGCCACGAGCGCCACGAACAATCCCGCGATCCCGGCCAAGATCCGGACGCGCGGATCGATCGGGAGCTTGCCGTCGGAGACCGAGGAGAGAGCGTCCAGGAAGGCGTTGAGGGCGTTCCGGAAGCTGCTAAACGCTGCCAGCTGCGCCGGGAGGACGCCGAGGCCCACCAGGAGCAAGAACACCGGCACGGCTATCAAGAGCAGGGCTACGACCAGCATGACCAGGCGGTTGAAGGCGTTCAATTCACCCTCCTCTTCGCCTCGCGCGGGTCCGACTCGCGGATTCGCACCTTGAGGTTGCCGACCGGTATGCCCACCTCGGCCAGGCGCCGTTGCACCCGCTCTCGCACCGCCGACTGGATGCTCCGGACGTCCCCCCCGGATCGGACGCTAGCCCTAACTTCGACCCTAGCCCCCGGCCGCCTCTGGGCCTTGACGTTTACGTTCGACTGGAGCAGCTCGGGGTCCTGCTCGACGGCCTCAACGGCTTCGTTCTCGACGGCCCTCCGGGTTATGTAGGTCCCCTGCTGCATCCGCACCCGGCGGGGGGCCGGAGGTTTGAGCTCGAGCACGAGCAACACCACCCCCAAAAGCGCGATGCCTCCCAATATGACCAGGTCGACGAGGATCAGGCTGCTGCCGCTCTCTATATTTTGGACGTATATCCTCAATGCCTCGTAGGAGCCGCTGAGGCTCAGGATGCCCAACAGGTCCGCGAGGTCGTAGTCCCCTATACCGAAGCTGTAGAACATCGTGGCTAACCCGAGCGTGAAGAGACCGGCGAGGAGCAAGATGACTATTATCCTGTTAAAAATTCTCATCCTGCGCCACCTCCAGGTCCTCGACGACCACCGTCGTGGCCCGTCCCCCCGTCCTCGAAGCCACCCGCTCGCGGATACGCTCGGCGAGGGCTGGAATCGGCTCGGCTAACGGGTAACGGGCCACGATATGCACCCTCACCTCACCAGGATCGACGACCACCCCGGTCACCTTCTCGCCCGGGCCGTAAGTCGCCGCTTCGGCGTAGCGCCCGACACCCAAAGAGTAAACCCCCTCGGTGGCAAGGACCGCTTCGGACACGACCCTCGCCAGTTGCAGCTCCTCGGTCAAGGCTAGCCTCGTCTACCCCTCGTTTTTCTTATCGGACCCTCTGCTCCTGCTCGGCCAGCCGCTGCTGGTCGAGCTGCTGCTGCTGCTGCTGCTCTTGCTCCGGGAAGAACACGTCGTTAACTGAGATGTTGACTTCCGTAACGTTGAGCCCCACGAGGTTCTCGACCCGGTTGATGACGTTGCGGCGAACAGCCTCGGCGATCTGGGGAACAGGCTTACCGTACTCGACGGTCATGGTCAGGTCGACAGCGGCCTCGACCGTGCCAACCTCGACGGAGACCCCGCGGGACTGGCCGCCGCCGGCGCCGCCGCCGGTCACGCTGCTCAAGATACCGCCGATCGCCTGGGTGGTGCCGCCGCCCATCCGTACGCCTTCTACTTCTTGCGCAGCGATGCCAGCAATTTTGGCGACGACGCTGTCCTCTATCCTGGTGCCACCACGTTCGGTTTGGAGCGGGCTTTCCTGCCTCTGCTGCTGTCCGGTCATATCTTCGGCCATGCTTTCGTGCTCCTTTCGCTAAAGAGAACCGCCCAACCTATCGCCAAGCTCGGCCTAAAGACGCGTCTGTCGTCATCGTGCCGCCCGGCGTGTGAGCAACCGGTATAAGGCCAGGAGAATAACGGAGCCCAAAGTCGCCACCAGGATGGACAACAGGTTAATGCTGGTCACTCCGGGGCCGCCCAAAATCCTATTGACGATGAACCCACCTAGAAGGGCTCCGACTATGCCTACGACGATGGTTATGACCATCCCACCGGGGTCCGGACCCGGCATAGCTAGCTTGGCCAGTACCCCCGCGATTAGTCCCACCACGAGCCAGGCCACGATACCCACGGTCCTCTCACCTCCCCCTTGCCATTTTGCTCTTCCACACCAGTTGGACAATATAGCCCAGCGGAGCGTTACGCCCTCTTGGGGGCTTCTACCCCGCCCTCGTGCACCGTAAACGCCCCGGGTTCAGGCAAAGGCATGCAAACCTTGCAACGTCTCGGAGTTGGCAGACGCCTGGGCTTTTGGAGGGCTTACGACAAGAAGCCTTGCAACGCGGGGGTCACGAAGTCCAGCGCGAACAGAGCAGCGACGGCGTAGAGCAAGGGGTGTACCTCGCCGGGCTTGCCGCAGGCTAGCTTGATGAGAACGTAGGAGATGAAGCCGAAGCCGATACCATAGGAGATGTTGAAGGTCAGGGGCAACGTCAGGATGGTGAGGAAAGCGGGGATCGCCTCGTCCGTACTATCCCAGGGTATGAAACGCACGACGGTCATCATCAAGAAGCCAACCACAACGAGGGCGGGGGCGGTGACGGGGGAGACCAGTAGGTCCTGTCCCTCCGCCGGACCGGGGACTGGAACGGAGCCGCCTATGACCGAGACTAGGGGCGCGAACGGGAGCGCGAGCAAGAAGAGCAGCCCCACCACCACGCTGGTCAGGCCCGTCCGGCCGCCCTCGGCCACGCCCGAGCCACTCTCGATGTAGCTCGTGACGGAGCTCGCACCCATCGCCCCGCCGCCGACTGCCGCCAAAGAGTCGACCAGCAGCACCCTTCCGGCGCTCGGTATCTGGCCTTCCTCGTCCAGGAGCTTCGCCTCTTGGCCGACCGCTATGAGGGTCCCCATACTGTCGAAGAAGTCCGTCATGAAGAGGGCGAAGATTACGGGTGCCAGCGAGAGCTGTAACACCTCCGGTACTGCCAAAACCCCGCCGCCTATCGTGGAGGTGTCGAAGCTCAAAGAGGCCACGGAGGAGGGGAAGGGGAGCACTCCGAAGATCATGCCTACCAGGCCGGTCAGCAGGATGCCGGCGACGAGCCCGCCCCGGACTCCCCGGGCGACGAGAGCGAGCGTAAGAACGAGCCCGAAAACGGCGAGCAGGACCGGCCCTCGCGTAAAATCCCCTAGTTTCAAGTAGGTGACCGGATCCGCGACCACGATACCGGCGTTCTTGAGGCCGATAAACGCTATGAACACCCCGATACCGACGGCAATAGCGAACTTTAGCGAGAGCGGGATGGCGTTCAAGATGATCTCGCGCAGCTTGGTGAGGACGAGGACGGTGATAATAAGGCCCTCCACGACCACTACGGCCATCGCTTGCTGCCAGGTGAGGCCGAGGCCCAGGATCAGGGTATACGTCACCACCGCGTT
>JALZFK010000377.1 GCA_030861585.1 Actinomycetota bacterium
GCCTTCCCGGAAACTCAAGCCTAGGAGCGCAGATAGAATCCGGAGAAGACTGCTTTGCTTGCTCACTTTTGAGGTAACATCCTTATGAAGGAGTCGCGCGCAGAGATCGGAGGAGGCCGAAACGATGGTGGAAACCATTTCGCGAGAGGACTTGAAGGCCAAGATGGATCGAGGAGACGATTTCGTTCTCGTCGAGACCCTACCCGAGGAGCAGTACCGTCACACCCACCTGCCGGGCGCACTAAACCTACCACCGGATCGGGTAAGGGAGATGGCCCCCGAACTGTTGCCGGATAAGGAGGCGGACATAGTAGTCTACTGTGGGAGTCCTGATTGACCTGCCTCCGAAGAGTCTGCCCGTGAACTGGCAGACATGGGCTACGAGAACGTAAGAGATTACGCCGGAGGCAAGAAGGATTGGCAAGAAGCCGGACTGCCAACCGAGGGCGAGAGCCGCGCTGCTAGGCGGCCATCAGCCGAATAGGTCGGAGGAGATGCGAGGCTCTCCACCCTGGCTCGTATTCGCGAGCCGCCTAGACGGCAGGCCTGCCCGTAAACCGAGGGTTCCGCTTCTAAGGGCTTCCCGGAAACCGGAGTTGCCAATACTAAGGTCTTCTAGGTACGGGACACGGAGTGGAAGGGCGCGCTGCCCCCGGATACTACGACAGAAAAACCTGCTACCCTCCGAACCCACCGCTCGTGCCGGTCGAGCCCGATGAAGACGCCAAAAGCAGCGTAAACAGGTCAAAAGGGTAACCGGTGGCCTTCCGGTTGTCGGAGAAAGGCCACCGGTTACCCCTATCCATTGGGATCCTGGATCTTACAGCAACCGGTGAGGAAACGGCGGCGACCGTATGGAGGCCGGTTATGAAAACCGCTTACGTAAGCCTAGAAGTACGCCTTTACGAAGACCGACCGGTGTAACCGGTGGTTTTCTAAGTCTGTCAGGACGTTAATTCTCCACGAGAAGGCTCGTTCCGGACGGAGTGGTGCCGATACCTACCTGACACCCGATATCGTGGGCCAAACGGCAGTAGCATATACTTCTATACTACTGTAGATGCCAGTACGAGTGCGGAGTTAAGAACTGCACCCGTTTGGTTAGGGGCGAAAGGGGGTTTTACTGAGATGACCCGGCTGTACGCGGCCGCAGCTCCCGCCGTTGCGGTCATAGAGAACGGCGAGGTGGAGCTGACCCTGGAGGAACGCGGCGCGCGGTGTCTTGCGATCGATCCAACAGATTCTGACCTCTTGTACGTCGGGACGTCGGATGAGGGCCTCTTCAAGAGCCCGGACGCCGGTAGGAGCTGGGAGCACCTCTCGGGTGTTACGCACCCCAGGATCACGTCCATAGCGGTTTCGCCGGTGGACGGTACCCTCTACGCCGGCTCCGAACCCAGTAGCTTGTTCGCGAGTCGGGACGGTGGTGGGTCCTGGCGGGAGTTGGAGGGCCTAAAGAACCTTCCTTCGGCGCCCACGTGGAGCTTCCCGCCTCGGCCCTGGACCTCCCACGTACGCTCGATCGCCCTCTCTCCCGAAGACCCCCGCCTTATCGTAGCGGGCATAGAGCTCGGCGGCGTGGTGCGAAGCGCAGACGGCGGGGAGACCTGGCAAGACCAGCGGCCGGGGGCCTACGCCGACTGCCACGCCCTGGTGGCGCACGCAGCGGCACCGGAGGTAGTCTACGAGGCCGCGGGCGGCGGGTTCGCCGAGAGTAGGGATTTCGGGGAGCGGTGGGCCGCGGCTGATGAGGGGTTAAAGCACCGCTACGTCTGGGGGTTGGCTGTGGACCGCGAAGACCCGACCCTGCTGTACGTCTCGGCCGCCCCCGGGCCCGGGAGAGCGCACGGAAACGGCTTCTCGGACGCTACCATCTATCGCCGGCGTGAGGCGGGACGGTGGGAGCCCGTACTCGAGGGGCTGGCCGAGTTCCCCTACGCCATCGTGGCCGATCCGGAGGCGTCCGGCGCCCTCTACGCGGGGTTTGGGGATGGGAGCATAATTTACAGCCGCGATGCGGGGGCGAGCTGGGACGAAGTTGCTCGTATTCCTGGGGTAGACAACCTCACGGCGGTGGTGGCCTAGTGTGAGGTGGCCATCGATACAAGGTCATGCTCCGCCGGAACAGAGGAGCCCGGCCTCCGGGGGTGGTCCGTAACTGTCAAATCTCTGTCAAAAGTGCAGGCTCGCCGAGGCCGATCCTCTAGAGCATAAAGTCTGCGTCGCTTCTCAGACCCATAAACGAGAAGGAGCGCAGGAGCATGGCCCCCTTGTGTTCCTCGAAGGCCCGCAGAAACTCCCGCTTCCCCTGCCCAGGCTCCTCCTCGGGGAGCCTGGGCCACATGAGGTCCAGCTTGAAGAAGACGTAGTTTATGTACTGGGCCATTAGCTCTCCCCGGCGGCAAGTCGAGGCTTCATCTGTGTTTGCGTCACGTGTATATCTGCGGGACTCGGGACCAACCCTGGGAGAGTAGTAGTTGCACATTTACCTCTGGATTCTGATTGCTCGACAGCTACTCTACCGCTGCGCGCCCCGTCGGAAAAACTCCATTGCCATGATGCAGGTGCTAAGCCACACACCGCCCGCCGCAAAACCAGCCACCACATCGCTAAAGTAGTGAACACCTAAGTACATCCTGCTACAACCGATCGAGAGTACCAACAAACTCGTCCCAAAGACGATGGCTCCGCGTGCCCGCCAGGTTCGCAAAGCTAGCACGGCAAAGTAGGCCAGCATCCCGTACAAGACTACCGCCTGCATCGCGTGGCCGCTGGGGAAACTGTAGTAGGTCTCCAGCAGCAGAGGTTGTTCAACGTAGGGTCTAGGTCGAGCGAAGAACACCTTGAGCAGTAGGATGAGCAATACGCTGCCACCTGCGGCAACAACCCACGTCCAGAATAGTAGCCACCGCCGCCACACGCCGAAGATCACCGTGCCAATCATACTCACTAGGGCGATGGCCTCTATAGAGCCTAGGGCGGTAACAACCAAGAAGAACGTTGTAAGAGCTGGAGTCGTCAGCCCACGTATGTTGCTAGCTGCCGTCTGGTCGAAGCTCACTAGCGAATCATTGCTCCTCACGAGGTCGTCGGCTAGCCTCCCGAAGATCCACAAGCACCCGGCGGCGGCGAGCAGGCCGAGCGTGAGGTGAAGACCTAGGTATTCGCCGGGTGTCAGGCGTCTGCGGAGCCAGAGGAGTTGACGGTTATAGCGCGAACGCAAACGGGCCACTGAGGTTTCCTCACCTACCTCCTTAAACTTTGCAAAGTCTTTTTAACCGAGGCATTCGATGGCAGCATAGCGAAGGCTCTATCTACGCGCCTGTTCGGGAGAGATCGAGGGTCTGGCTTCACGATCACTATTTCTTTCGAGCCATACTGGCAGGCGCCAGCTGGCGAAGATCGCCCCGCAGGCCGAGAGGAACAGAGCAGCGTACAAAATTCGGAAGTTTTCGACTGGCGGGGTAGCCCCGACCAATACCGCCGCCATGATCGACGAGCCGAGGATGCTCCCCAGGTACCGCATCGTCGAGAAGAGGCCGGCCGCTTGCCCGGTTTGGCTAGAGGGTGCGGTCTCTATCGCCGTTGTCTGCACTGGGGCCATCGAGAGTCCTAGACCAGCCCCGACGAGGATCAGCGGGAATAGGTAGAGCGGCCACGACCAGGTCGGACCTATGGCCATAAAGGGGAGGATGCCGAGCGATACGAGGCACGCCCCCACGACTGCCGGGGCCCGCCGTCCGGCACGGTCGGAGAGCCGGCCGCCAAGCGGCGAGAAGAAGATCGTCGGCAGCGAGAGCCCGGCC
>JALZFK010000404.1 GCA_030861585.1 Actinomycetota bacterium
GATAGCCTTGGGTTCTCCTTGAACGAAGCGGGTAGCGTCGCGGTAGGCGGGCGCGTTCCGGGCGCCCTCGATCGCTATGTCGTCCAAGAGTTCGACCGCCGAGGGGTTCTCGTCGAGCAACGCAACCGTCGCCCGCGCTGACGCGGCCAAGGAATCGAACTCGAAGGAGGCCAGAGCCTTCGCCGGAGGCAGCTCCCGCAGACGGAACTCTGCCCGGCTCACGATGGCCAAGGTCCCCTCCGAACCGCAAACCACTCGGGTGAGGTCCATGGTGTCGGGGTGGATCAGGGCTTCGAGATCGTAGCCGGAGACGCGCCGGATCAGCTGCGGGTAGTGGCGCCTTATCTCGTCGCCGTACCGCTCCCCGATCTCCAGGGCGTTCCGCAGAAGCCGCGCCTCGGCCCCCTCGCCCCTGGCGCGATTCTCGGCCTCGTTCCTGGGAAGCGGTCTCAGCTCGACGACCTCACCGGAGGCCAATACGCAGCGCAAAGAAAGGATCTGGTCGGCCGTGGTCCCGTAATATATCGAACGCATCCCGGCGGAGTTGGCGCCTACCATACCACCCAAGGTCGCGACGTTCGAGGTCGAGGTATCGGCGCCGAAGACCAGCCCGTGCGCCTGGACGAGGCCGTTAAGCTCAGCCTGTACTACTCCCGGCTCCACCGAGCATCGCCGCGCGTCGGGATCCACCTCGAGCACCTGCTGCATCTGGGAGGTGTCGAGGGCCAGGCCCGGAGCGGTGGTCTGTCCAGCGAGGCTCGTCCCGGTGCCGCGTGGGGTTACGGAGATACCCGCCTCGTGAGCGGCTGCTAGCACCTGCCGGATGTCCTCTTCGGAACGGACAACGGCGACGCCGACCGGTCTCCTCAGGTAGATCGAGGCGTCGGTGGACCAGAGCGCCCGGGAGGCCCGATCGGTGCGCAGGTATCCGTCGAGGTTGCCGTCCAGTGCTTCGTGCAGCCGTTGTGCGAGTGAGACGAATCGTTCGTGTATCATGGCCGTCCCCCGGATTTCATAAACCAAACCCCTGTCGTCGCGAGCGCCGAACTACGTACAGTTTATCCGGTTTCATATCTTCATGCGGGTTCATCGGAGCTCGAAAACCAGCTTTAGCAAGCCCGATTCTCGCGCTACGCAGTTGCCTTTGTACGTCGGTATTCGCCAGGGTAACCGTCGGGCAACTGTTAAATCAAGGCTCTTGAGCGCGTACCATGCGCGTAGAGGCGTGGTTGGTACGCCGCGTGCTGCAGTCCTTGCTCTCGCTTTGCGGTGCTACCCGAAAGGTTTGGGCACGACCGGCTCTGGTACTTTCTGATGGTGCTGCCTCGTGAATAGAGGCAAGCAAGCACCTAAAGGTGCCAGCCGGAACGGGGTACGAAGTTTTGCAGTTAGCACGTGTGGGTGCCTAATTGCACTGCATCTTTGCCTGTTTTTCTGATGCTGTACATCACACGATCTACTTCTCGAAGGACGGCTTCGATCGTCGTCGAAGGTAGCAGGCACGTAATCGCCCCGATACTAAACGTCATTGGCCAACCGGCCCGATCCATCATGGAGTAAGGCGCGCGTAAAGCATCTCAGATTCTACCCTTGGGCCTAATACTGGATCTGCAGCTTTTGGAAGATCGCCGCAACAATACTGGCCCTGGCACCTACCTACTCGAGCCCTTAGCAGACGCTTCCTAGCTGGAAGCGACGCCTATTATCGCAGCGTAGAGGCCGAGGCGGGTCACGATGCCCACTACCCCACCGTCGTAGGTGACGACGACGCTTGAGACCCCGTCGTGAACCATCTTGTGAGCGACGACGACCTCGCTAGTCCCCAGCTCTACCTGGGAGACCTGCGTGCTCATGACCTCGCTCACCGGCCTCTCGGCCGATCCGGCGAAGTACTCCACCCACTCGTCTCCGGCTTCGGAGATGAAGGAGACGTCTTCCATGACCTTCAAGTAGTCGGGTAACGCAGACGCCAGAAGGTGCCCGTCGGTGACGAAGCCGACCAGGAGCCCCTCGTCGTCTACCACCGGAACGCCGGGAACGTTGTTTTCCAGCAGGACCTTCAGCACCTCCCTCTCGGAGGCCCCCGGGGTCACCGTTACGGCCGGGTGCATGATCTCTTCGAGCCTTATGTTCCGGGCGGTTTCTCGACGGGACGACTTTTCGCCGCTCACGTTCACCTCCTAGCGGTACCTGCCGGACGCTGTAGGGGCGTTTGGTAGCTCCCGATTATATACTGGCCCTGATGGAGGAGATCCTCGCGGTAGCGCTCTTCGTCTTGGTGCTCGTGTTTATCGGAAGCGAACTCGCCAACCGGACGGTGGTCGCCCTGCTCGGGGCAAGCTTTATCGTGGCATTCGGCGTTGTCGAGCAGAACGAGGCTGCCCGCGAGTTCGTAGACTGGAACACCATCGGCCTGCTCGCCGGAATGATGGTGATAGTCGCCGTCCTGAATAGGACCGGTATTTTCGAATACCTGGCGATAAGCAGCGCCCAGCTGGGCAAGGCCCGTCCCGGGAGGATCTTGGTACTGCTCAGCATCGTGACCGCCTTCCTCTCCGCCTTCCTGGACAACGTGACCACCGTGATCCTTATGGTTCCGGTGACGTTTTTGATCGCGGACGCTCTAGATATCTCACCGCTACCGTTCTTGTTGGCCCAAGTCATGGCGTCCAACGTAGGCGGGGCGGCCACCCTGATAGGCGACCCGCCGAACATCTTGATCGGAAGCGCGGCGGGCCTCTCCTTCGCCGACTTCGTCCTGAATCTGACCCCCGTCGTCCTTCTCGCCTTACCGTTTGTTTTGGGCTTCTTCTATGTGGCCTTTCGAGGCGAGCTCCGGGCGGGTGAGGGGGCCGAAGAGGCTATCGGCAAACTAAACGCTCGGGGTGCAATCCGGGATAGGATCCTTCTCCGCAAGTCGCTCATCGTCCTCGGCGCGGTCATCCTTGGGTTCTTCGTGCACAGCGCCCTGCACCTAGAAGCTGCGACCATAGCCCTGTTTGGCGCTGCCGCCTTGATGCTCTACGCCAAGACCGACGTCGAAGAGGTCTTACGCGAGGTCGAGTGGCCGACGCTGCTCTTCTTCGTCGGGCTCTTCGTACTGGTCGGGGGTCTGGAGGTCACCGGCTTCGTGGGCCGGATAGCCGAGATCCTTATAGAGGTCGGAGGCTCCCCAACCCTTACGGCGATGCTGATCCTGTGGGGGAGCGCCATCGCGAGTGGGATCGTCGACAACATACCGTTCACGGCGACGATGATCCCCGTAATACAAGACCTCGCCCAAGCCGAAGGGCTCTCGGAGGCGGAGGTGCGCCCCTTATGGTGGGCGCTGGCCCTCGGAGCGGATTTCGGGGGCAACTTCACCCTGATAGGGGCCTCGGCCAACGTCGTCGTTGCTGGGATGAGCGAGCGGGCAGGCAAGAAGATCTCTTTTCTCCGGTTCATGGCCTACGGTATACCTGTAACTCTCTTGTCCCTGATCGTGGCGACTCCCTACTTGCTAGTAAGATATTACGTGTGAGCAACGCTATGAGGCCAGAGGCCTCTTAGCTCTTAGGAGCAGACCTCCAAGGGGGCGGCCTCGAGACCCTCGAGGAACGTGCTGCCGTAGAGCCTCCTCCACCGCCCGGGGGCGCCGGGATCTACCTCACCGACGCCGCGTTCGCCTTCGCTCCTCGAAACGCGTAGCCCGTCGGGGCCGTAGACGTGACCCGGGGCGTCGAACCGCGCCTCAGGGTAGACGCCCAGCTGGTTAGCACTGGCCAGGTAAACGGCGTTGTCGAGGGCACGGGCGGCGGACGAGAGCTCGTACTGCGGCCCCCACGGATCCCTCCATCCCGAGGGAGCCAGTATGAGGTCCGCCCCCGCGAGCGCGGCCCCGCGGGCAAGCTCCGGGAACCCGAGGTCCCAACAGATGATCAACGCCACCCTCATGCCGCCCGCTTCCGCGACCGGAAGCTCCGTCCCCGGGACGAAAACCAAATGCTCCTGGGTCGTCCGTACCAGGTGTCGCTTGCGGTAGGTGAGCACCAGGCCCTCGGGACCGACGAGGTTCGCGCTGTCGGAGACCCCAGCGGCGCCCACGGTACCCGGGAGCCGCTCGGGGAAGCCGTACGCAATATAGAGCCCAAGCGCGTGGGCGAGGGAGGCCAAGAAACGGGCGCTCATCCCTTGTTCGGCGTCCTCAGCATGCCGGTGGACCGACGCGAGGTCGGAGTACCCCGAAGTAAAGAGCTCCGGCAGGACGACCCACCTGAGGTTCAGATGCGCCCGCTTGGCCTCGGTGGTAGCCCTCTCTGCCAGAAGGAGGTTGCCCCCTACGTCCCCAGGTTCCGGGCTGAGGTTCAAAGCCGCAACAGAGTAGGTTTGGAGCGCGGACGCCGGGGATGAGACGCCCGCCGTCTCGACCTTGCCGGGTCCAAACCCGCCGTGGATTACCTGCGCCACGCTCACTCCTCTCCTCCGTTTCGCCGTCCTCAGCTCCTTACGACCTCGTGAGCCGTTGGTCTTCCCCTCTGGCGCCGTAGGTAGAAGGATTTCGCTATATTTTACCCGTTGGGTAATACCGCCGTATCGGCCCCCGGGATGAGAATCCGCCGCGTAAAGCAGGGCCTAATTGTCCAGTGGTAAGGTTGACAAATCCCGTTCTCAGAGGCAATATATGCTTCGTGAGTCTCTCACGGGCAATATATGCTTCACAAATGGCATGAGCACTAACGGGCCGGCGGAGAGGCGATCGCCTTATTACCCGTACCTTGCCGTGCGGCGACCGTAACGACGCGGAAGTTCGGACACCCGAGAGGAGCGTAGAACTATTATGTGCGGAATCATCGGCGACTACGGAGGTATGGATCCGGATAGCGCGGAGCGCATGCTAGAGCGCCTCGCCCATCGCGGCCCGGACGGTGAGGGCAGCATCGAGGTCGCGGGCAACTGGCTCGGACACCGGCGGCTCTCCATCGTGGACGTGCGGGGCGGCAAACAGCCGCTGAAGACCGAGTCCGGCGATCTGTACTTCGTGGGGAACGGCGAGATCTACAACCACGAAGAGATACGAGAGCTGTTCCCGGAAGACCACTTCCTCACCAAGTCGGACAACGAGGTGGCCCTGCACCTCTTCGACGAGTGGGGGCCGGACGCGTTCTCGGAGCTGCACGGTATGTATGCCTTCATCATAGCCGGCGAGGACGGCCGCTTCGTCGCCGCCCGAGACCCGGTAGGCATCAAACCCCTCTACTGGGCCCACCGCGACGGCCACGTCCGCTTCGCCTCGGAGCTGTGGACCTACGACAAGGACTGGCAACCGTACGCCGAAGCCTTCCCCCCCGGTCACTACTGGACCCCCGAGGACGGTCTCGTGCGCTTCGCCAGCTCCGTCCCCCACGACAAAGAAGACCTCGAGCAGTTCGAAGGCCCCTCCGAGCCCGGGGCCCCGATACCCGATGAGATCTTAACGAGGGTGCGCGAGAAGCTCATAGAAACGGTCGAGGGACAGATGATGGGCGACGTACCGGTCGGCGTCTTTCTCTCGGGGGGCCTCGACTCGAACCTCGTCGCCGCGATCGCCGCCCGCTGGTACCGGAAGCGCGGAGAGCGGCTCAAGACCTTCGCCGTGGGCCTCGAGGGCTCCCCAGATTTGGAGGCTGCCCGGGCCGTGGCCGAGTACTTAGAAACAGAGCATCACGAGAAAGTCTACACGGCCGAGAACGCCCTGGAGGTCTTGCCCGAGGTCGTCCGGGTCATCGAGAACTTCGACCCCTCGCTCGTCAGGAGCGCGGTACCAAACTACATCCTCGCCGAGTTCACCGCTCAGCACGTCAAGGTAGTACTGACCGGCGAGGGGGCCGATGAGATCTTCGCCGGCTACGAGTACCTGACCGAATTCGAGACCGAGGAGGACCTGCACGCCGAGCTCGTCCGCATCATCGAGGGGTTGCACAACCTGAACCTCCAGCGAGGCGATAGGGTGACCATGGCCCACAGCCTCGAAGCCCGAGTCCCGTTTCTGGAACGCGAGATGATCGAGCTGGGGTTGTCGCTCCCCGCCGGCTGGAAGCTCGCCGGCGAGGACCAACCCGAGAAGCGCCTCCTCCGCCAGGCCTTCGACGGCTGGCTCCCCGAAGACTTCCTCTGGCGCAAGAAGGCCCAGTTCGGCGATGGCTCCGGTGCGGCCTCGGTCCTGCGAAAAAAGATGGAGGAGGGCGTCACCGAGGAGGAGTTCGAGCGCGAGCGTTACGAGGTCGAGCCTCCCCTACGCACCCGCGAGGAGGTCGCCTACTACCGCATCTTCACCGAGCACCTCGGAGAGGTCCGCCCCAAGCGAACCATAGGCCGCTTCGCTACCGTGTAAGAGCCTGTTCGGTAAAGGCGAGGGTTACGCCTTTTTGTGGGTTCTGGCCCACGCGGCGGACCTATGCGATAGCTCTCTTTGGTAGAAGCGCTTCGAAAAACCGAGGAAGTTGCCCTGTAAAAACAAGCCCCAGGGTCTTGGTCTGCGTGTAGGAGGAGCAGGTTAGCTCGTCCAAGTCCAACAGGATTACTTACCAGACAGGCTCTAAGAGAGAGTTTTGCAAAGTCTAAGTGAGCCTGAAAAGGCGCTCCGCGAGGAGTCGGAGCAGGGCTTTTGGACTCGGTTTGCTGGCAGATTGCAGTGTAATTGTGGTGTTTAAGCGGCATCCATCCTATTACAAAACTCTCTCTTAGAAGCGCTCGGCTCTCAGCTTTCAACTATCAGCTTTTTGTCCTTAGTTGGCTACTTGGTACCTAGCCGCTTCTACAGGGCCGATGCGAGTAACGTTTCGAGCGGTATCTTTGCCTCCTGAGCAGGGCGGGAGAGGTAAAAGTTGGCGTGGTACCATCCCGCGTCCTCCTTGCCGGTGGGGTTCAAGCCCATTTTGGTAAGTTCTTCAAGGACGTACTCGCGCTCGGCGTCGTCGATGAAGAGACGCTGTAAGAACGTTTGACCGGCGAGCTTCTCGGTGACGAGGCCGTACCTCGAAAGGACCTTAGAGATCTCTTCGTAAGAGACCCAGCGTAGCGCGAAGACGGCGACCCACGGAACCCGGCCCTCTGGCCCTTCCATAATGCAGTCGAGCAGCCGCTCGAAGGTGCGTCCGGAGACGTACCCCACGCCGCCCGTGACGGTCAAGAGATCCGCCCCCCAGACGGCCCGCCGCAACGCCTCGGTCGGCTCGGCCTCCTCCAGGTTCTCGGCAAAAGCGGCGTCGAGGAGGCCGGAACGGAGGCCGTAAGAGACCGCGTTACGGGCTACGTCCAGACCTACGACCTCTAGCGGCGTCTTCCGCCGACGCTCTCCGTAGAAATCACCGTCGGCTTCGGCCAGCTCCTCACTGGAGAGATCGGCGAGCTCTTCGGAGCCGTAGCGCGCGTAGAGGTCGTCGAGGGTCGTCTCGTGCTTGAGGAGGGCGGCGTTTATCCCGTAGGAGCAGCAAATATCCACGACTTTGAGCGGGGCCTCCCCGGCACCGTTACCGTGCCCGTTGCGCCGCGCCTCGATAAGCGCAGTGAAGAGGCGCTGGCCATGCTGGGGTATCTGGTAGTCTAAGGTTCCTAGGGTCTTAAAGTACTCCCTCGGATCGTCGAGGTCGTAGATGAGGTCGAAACTAGCCTTACCAGATTTCTCGTGCAGAGCATCGCCATCAAGCATGGTTCCGGTTCCTCTCAACATGAACGGATCTACAGAGGCAGGCAAGTATACAGGATGTTAGCCTACAACCACAAAGCGCGAAAACGCTTTCTTCTTGTTTCGCCCTTGCTCCTGCTGCTTTGTTCCGGGCCTACATACCCGGCGCGGGCTATAGGAGAAACATCCTTACCAACAGCCCCAAACGCGTAGCCCTGCTCAAAACGCTCCTCCTTGTTTCCGAGCGCTACACCAGGTAGGCCCGGATTCGCAACGGCACGGTCTCCCCAGGATTCCTGATGGGAAATCATAGGCTTTGGCTCAAGGCTTTTGGCTTCATGCGCGTAACAGCAGCTTGAAAACTTTGTTACACGAGCACCTTTCCACCGGATACACAGATAGCCGCTAAGGGCTTACGACGGCCTGCGTCCTGTCGCACAACCCCGCTCGCGTAGGGCCCCGCTCCGCAGACCTCGTCCGTCTCGATCTAACCCGATGATGTGTTCTGTCGTAGTGGTCCGGGCAACGTAAGCGCACGATCGTACTCCGCACCGTCCGTCGTTGAGCTTCTTAGGGCGCGCTGTGCCCGAGGCCTTCGAGTGGTACGGCTC
>JALZFK010000009.1 GCA_030861585.1 Actinomycetota bacterium
GCAACGGGGTATAAGCCAGCATCACGCCGAGCGCCTTCTGGCGCGGCGCCACCTCCTCGGCCACCCCGCTGTCCTCCCGACGATCCAGAAGCACTATCGGCCGCGCCGGGGAGGTGAGCAGCCGCTCTTCCTCCGGCCCCACCCGGCACAGCTTTCGCACCTGTTCGAGATCCCGGGCCATAAGCGCAAAAGGCTTGTCCTGCCGCACCTTACGGCCTCGTAAAGTCCTTACCACCTTGGCATCGAACGGGTCACACGCCAAGTGGTAGCCCCCCAAACCCTTGATCGCCACGATGGCTCGCCCACGCAGCATCCGCGCCGTCCTCAGGATGGGGTCCTCTAGCCTGCTGTGCAACTCGTGGCCGAACCGGTCCAGCAGCTTCATCTGCGGGCCGCAGACCGGGCAGGCGTTGGGCTGGGCGTGGAACCTACGGTCCGACGGGTCGTCGTATTCCCGCCGACATTCGGGGCACATCTCGAAGCGCGCCATCGTGGTCATGGCCCGGTCGTAGGGCACCGAGCGGGTTATGGTGAAACGCGGGCCGCAGTTGGTGCAGTTGGTGAACGGGTACCGGTAGCGGCGGTCCACCGGGTTGAAGAGCTCCGCGAGGCAGTCCTCGCAGGTGGCGACGTCCGGCGAGATCAGGGCCTGCCGCCGAACTCCCTCTCGGCTCGCCTCGATACGGAACTCTCTCTCCTCCCGTATCGCGAGGGGACGCCAAGCCACGGTCTCGATCACTGCCAGCGGCGGGGCCTTCTCCTTTATCTCCCGTAGGAAGCGTTCCAGCTCTTCCGGGGGGCCCTCCGCTTCGATGTGAACCCCTTCGGCGTCGTTACGCACCAGCCCCACCAGCCCGTGCCGCTGCGCTAAAGCGTAGACGAAGGGCCGGAAGCCCACGCCTTGCACGATGCCTCGCACAGAGATCTCCCGGCGCTCTTGGGTAGGCGTTGTCATGAGGTGATCGGATCCCTTGCCAGACGGGTGGCCGACTCTCGTAGGCGCGGGAGAGCCCTTGCGGCACGTGTATGCGTCGATTTACTCAAGCTCATTCGCGACTCGCGTTCCTTGGCCGACACGCACGACGGTACGTCCGCTCACGACTTCTTCGGTAGGACTACATCCGGCTGATCTTCATGTACCTCTGGATCTCTGGCCACTGTGAGGCCACCACGGCCCCGGCTCCTACTAGCAGGCCCAAGAACAGCAGTTTCTTCATGATTTCACCTCCTTGTCTCTTTCTACCTCCTTCGCCACCAGCGACTCTACCAGTTTCGCGGCCTCTTCCACCGCCGCGCGCACCGGGTCGCTCAGCTCCATCAGCATCTCTTCGTAGTCCTCCCCGCTTATCACCACCTGCGGCTCGCAGCCCACCACGAGGGTGCGGGCCGGTTTGGCGCCCAAGGCGCGGCTTAGTTTGATCACTTTGAGAGGATCCATCCCGTGGGTGTCTAGCGTCACCTCCCCATCCTCCTCGATCTCCGGCTCCAGGAGATAGACCGTACCTGGCTTCTCGCCCCGCGGGGTGGCGTCGACGAAGACGACAAGCTCGTAATCGTCCTGCAGCGCGTAAGCAAGATCCATCCCCCTAATACCGAAGTCCGCCACCTCCACACCCTCCGGTAGCTCGCGCCCGGCGAGCCTACGGACCACCTCGACCCCGAAACCATCGTCACCCAGGAATATGTTGCCGACGCCGGCGACCAGGATGCGCCTACGGCTCACGAGCATTCTCCATGTCCAGCGGTATGACCTCTTCGGGGGAGAAGAAGAACCGGTGCCCGAGGATACGATCTCCCCCCAAGTCACTGCCTGGGTCGTCCTCCAGCGTCACCGCGATGTAGATCCGGTCCTCGTAGTCCTGCTCTATGCCCTCGACGAACGCGGCCTTCCCCGTGAGCGCGAGGTCCATGATGTCCCCTCCGGGGCGGGGCTGGAGCAGGATTCGACTCCCCTTCTTGAGCTCGACACCCTCCACGACCAAGCTCTCGGGTGCGGGCCTCCCCTCCTGCTCTCGGAAGAAGTCCACCCTGCTACTCCCTCAGCATCCGGATATCCCGGAAGGTCCCGTGCAGCTTCATAAGTTCCTCCGGCGAAAGAGACTCGCACCTCTCCAGGATCTCCCGTGCCCGCGGATCGGAGGCCCGCATCTCCTGCTTCTCCTCGTCCGTGAGGGTCATGACGTTCAGGACGAGCAGCTGATCGATCTCGGTCCCGTCGAACAGGTCGCCGGGGCTTTCGGGTGCGATCTGGGGGTAGTCGTAGAGGATGATCGGGGAGGAGAGCATCATGCTCCGATCCCCCTCCTCCCCAACCAGCACCGGCCACGTCTTTATGTTCTCGCACCCTTGCGCGGCCTCCCGGAGCTCCTCCGGTGGATCTATCAGTGAGATGAACTCTCCTCCCTCTACCTCCAACGCCGCGTGGCTGGAGACGAAGGTCTGCTTGAGCGTGCTCTCCCGGTCCTCACCTCCCCACGGAGTGGTGTTGGTTATCCTAACCGTTACCTTGAAGGTTCCCTCTCGCAAGGACTCGGCTTCTAGCTCTACCGCTCCGCGCAGCGTGTGCCACCTGCGCACCACAGCTCCTACGACCTCTCCGGTGGGCTCTGCCAGCGGTTCTTCCCTACTCCCCTCGGACATGTCTATCTCTACTCGCCTGGGCGACCCCAGTAGTTCGGAAAGCTTGAACGCTCCGACCGCCACCTCTCGCTCGGTTGCCTCCTCCCACGACAGGTAGCGCTCTTCCCCGATCCGCAGCTCATCCACGAATTCCAGGGCCTCGCCCCTCTTTTTGCCTACTTCCCGCTCGACGACGTGCAGGAAACGTACTTTCACCTCTATAGAGGGCTCTTCATCTCCCACCACCAGGCACTGGGTCTGCATGATCCAGGGGTCGTCCTCGCCCCTAGCCTCGCTGTAGGCTCGCGGATACACCCCTCCGAAGGTCCAGCGCTGCTGGTTCTTTGGCGCCGACCGGCGGTAGGGCCATAGTATGTATCCTTCGTAGAGCACCGCCTCGGCGATCTTCTTCACCGCGTCCACTTACCGCCCCACCTCCTGCTCGCTGGCGCGCAGCAGCGCCTCTACGGCGGCTTCCCAGGTCGGAAGTCCTCTGCGAACCTTGTAGTCATAGAGTTGATCGAAAGCGTCTTTGCGAAGCCTAATCCAGGCGCTGTTAGGAAAGTAGCGCTCCATCATCTCCTTCCACAACCGGACCGGCAACCGGAACTCCGCCTCTTTCTCCCAGGAGATCCTGCCGATCTGCAACCCCCCTCCCTCCCCCGCGTAGTAGACCGTGCCGCTGAACAGGAACTCTAGAGGAACCTCGCCCTCCTCGAGGGCATGGAAGTACTTGGACCCGATCACCTCAAGATCGTAGGTGCACGGAACGGGCATGTCGACGACCGTGCTTCCGGAGAACGGAGGAACCTGCAGGTTGGTGTGGGTCCACAACAGGCTCCGCAACGTACTCCCCCACCTGTGCGGCTCGCCGAAGACTTCCAGAAGCCGTTCTTGCTCCACCGTGCCGTAGTGCCGCCGCGTCGCCGCGATCCGGATCTGGGTGTTCAGAGCGACGGAGCGGATGGGCTCTTTTTCCAGGTTCTCGATGCGCAGCTTGAAGAGGAGGCTCGGAACGGCGGCAAACTTGAGTACTTCGGCGCCCTCTACCCCGAAATCCAGGTCAGGCACGGCAAACTTTTCTAAACCGAAGTCTGCTTTTGGTTCTCGAGCCTAGAATGTCAATCCTCCTCTTCGGTCCTGCAAGGAGCACAAAAGGTCAGGTACCCCCGCCTTCCGTGCCTCTTGGCCCTCCACGCCCTATGTTTCGGGCCTGCGCCGGGCATCCGGATCGTGCAAACCGCGTTGGCTTCTCTCAGGCCGGCGGCATGTTCGGCATGTTCGGGTCTATCGGGTTCCTTTTCTTGGCGTTGATGCTCGTGGCCATCCGGGCCGTAGACCTCGCCATAGGCTTCCCAGCTCCTCCTTCGCCGGTGTACTCAATGCCGGGATCCCGCTCGATACCACCGGGGTCGTTGCCCGCATTTACCCCCCGCGTGTGCGAAGGTGCATCCACCTTCGTATCCGGCTTCCCTACCCTTATATCCGCCATCTGCTGCCTCCTTTCCTCGCGGCCCTATTTTCCCTTTCGGTGTCCGAAGCCTTAGCCTTCCCTACTGACGCTTTTGGAGCGCCTCCTCAGCTCCTCGAAGAACCGTCCTATCTCCTCCCAGACCTCCTGCCCACCGGTAAAGCCCCTCCAGTGCATTCTGATAAGACCTACAAGGCTGTAGCACCTATCCATGGGAACCAGGAAGTGTTCCCTCGCTCCCCGCGCCCGGTTTACCAGGAGCGCCTCCACATCCCGCTCCATACCCTTCAGTACCGAGTTGCTCTCCTCCAACTCCTCCCAGGCGCTCAGCGTCAAGAGCGACTCCGTCGGTCCCATCGGGCTCGGATAGAACGCCACGACCCTTTCGGCGGGCGCGCTGTAGAAAAAGAACGCCATGTCCACCGGTACTCGCAAGCTCTCCCACTGCGCGTCGCTCATCTCGAAGTCCTCGAGGAACAGGTGGCGATCGGGTATGAGCCGGTAACGACCTTCGCTCGCCGCTTCCCTATCGAAGAGGATGGAGCACGCCCGACAGGCGCACACAATCTCCCGCGTGGAAACGTTCAAAAGATGCCGGTGCTCGGGCGGTATCGGCTCCCCGCACAGCTCACAGAGTTCCTGGGCGGCCTGTTCTTCGGCCACCGCCTTCTCGGATTCCTTCTGAGCGAACCGGCGCAGCGAGGAGAAAGCGGAGAAAGCCTTCCTGTTGCCTTGCTCGACCATATACCTCAGCCCACCGCGCTCGGTTGAGCGATCTTTACTATGCCTTCCTCGCTCACGAGCAGCGGGATGGGCTCCAGATGTAGCTGCGTAGCACCCAGGCACCTCCCGGCCCGGCGCACGTCATAGCTACGCCCGCATCCCAGGCAGCTTAGCTCCGCCCCCTTCAGGCCCCCTCCCGCCAGCGATTCTCCACAGCCGGGGCAGCGGTGACGGTAGGCGTAGAGGTTATTCTCCAGCTTCACGAAGAGCACCGATTCGTCGGAGATCTCCTTTACTAGCAGCCCGCCGTCAGAGAGTTGGGGCAGCCCGCCGACGGCCGTCCAGGAGGCTCCATCCTCTTCCGGTCGCTTCTTCTCTTTCTTGCGCAACGTGGGCGCTGCCACGAAGGTCGGTGCCGGCTGAGGTTCGGCCACGCCTTCGGCCTCTATCCCCTCCAGGTCTGGGGCAGCCTTCTGTACAGCTTCCTCTATGGCCAGCTGGAGCGTCATGGCGGAGGATGGACAGCCGTCGCAGCTCCCCTGCATCCGCAGGCGCGCCACGCCCTCTTCCACCCCCAGCAACTCCACGTTGCCCCCGTGAGACTGCAGGTAGGGACGCACCTCTTCGAGAGCTTGTAGTATCCGCGTCTCCACGTCCAGCGGGTGCAGCCCGTGCAAGAGCAGCAGGTGTGAGACCAGCTCGTCTCCGGCGAAGGCCTCGAAGGTTCTCTCCCTCTCATCCCCCTGAGCGACGACATCCATCATGCGCGCAAGACCCTCACCGTAGAGTTCCAGAAGAACCCGCACCACCTCCGCGGCTTTGGCCCTAGCGTTCGGGTCCTTGAGGGCTTCGATCTCCCCCAACAGCGTCTCTATCCTGGCGACTCGCTCTTGCAGTTCCCGGTCGTCCAGAAGCATTTTAACCTTTCTTGGAAGGCGGGCCCCGGGATGCGAGGCCCGCCTGATTGCACGCCGTCTAGCTTACGGGCTCTACTGCACGTCTATCCCCAGTGTCGGGGAGTGCCGCCTCTCGAGCACCTTACCCTCGCCCAGATACATGTGCACCCCGCAGGGCAGGCACGGGTCGAAGCTGCGCACCGAGCGCATGATGTCGATGCCCTTGAAGTTGTCGGGGCCGTTCTCCTCGAAGATCGGAGTGCCCGCAACCGCGTCCTCGTAGGGACCAGGTGTCCCGTAAAAGTCTGTAGGAGACCCGTTCCACGGCGTGGGTGGGTACGGGTGGTAGTTGGCGATCTTGCCGTCCCGGATCACCAGGTGGTGCGAGAGGACCCCGCGCACCGCCTCGTGGAATCCGCAGCCGATTCCCTCATCGGGCACCTCGAACTCCTGGAAGGTCTGTACCTCTCCCGCGCGCACGAGCTCGAGGGCCTTATCCAGGAAGAAGAACGCCATCGCCGCCGAGTAGGCCACGAAGTAGACTCGGGCCCTATTCCGTTCGATAGTGTTGGACCACTGCGGCACGTTCCACTCGAACTGCATCTCGGGGAAGCCGTCAGACTTGGGTAGGTTGATCTGGACGCTGTTTCCGGTGGCCTTAACGTAGCCGGTATCCACCAGTCCTGCGAGCGCCGTGACCCAGAGGCGGGCTATCGCCCCGCCGCCGGTATCGAGCGCTAAGTGGTCTCCGGTGCGCTGATCGTACCAACGTGGGCTCATTACCCAGCTGTAGTTGCCTCCCTCCAGGTCCCGCTTCTGGGGCTTGGGGATCGTGGTCTGGTTCCACGGGTGCCGCTTGTCCACCGGGTTGCCCAAGGGGTCGTGGGTTACGAAGGTCTCCTCGTTCTGCCAATCCTCGTAGTAGGAGGAGCCGAGGAGGATGCGTATCCCTAAGTTTATGTCCACCAGGCTCGTGGTCACCAGCTCGCCGTCCACGATGACCCCGGGCGTAACGTACGCGGCCCGTCCCCACTCGGCCATGTTACGGTAGGTGTAGTCGCACTCGTCGGGGTTCTGGTA
>JALZFK010000077.1 GCA_030861585.1 Actinomycetota bacterium
GGCCTCGATGCGCATTAGCGACCCCAGGGCATCCGCCCCCCGCTGCTGCGGCCACATCCTCAGGTACCACGAGGCCCGCTGCTCGCTCGGGTCGCGCCTGAGCTGCCAGTCCGGGACGAAACTTGTAGTTCGCATTCCCGGCTCCAGATCCAGCAGCATTCCGACGTCTTTGCCTACGAACTCCGGACGCGCCACGCTCTTTATCAGGCCGACGGCGCGCCGGTTCGACTCCCTGATGTCCTTGAGTTGTCCGTCTACTGCTATCCAATCTTCGGAATCCAGAACCCGATTGTCCCCTTCCCACCGGCGCAGCATCCCGCCCTCCAGCCGCTCTCGGAGGGCTCGCACTCTCACGCGGGCTCTCTCCCTCATCCCGACATAGTCTGAGGGGTCCGCCTCGGCCATGTACTCCGCGGAGTCGAGGACCAGATGGTGGGAGGAAGGAATCTCCTCCGGGCTGAGCTCCGAGAATCCCGCCTTCAGCAGAAGTTGCCAGAATGCTTCGACGCTTGCGTCTCCTGCGCTGCGAGGCAGAATCATGGCCTGCACCAAGACCGGTGGGCTCTCCAGCGGCATGCGTGAGAACCGACGGTCGCAGCGGTTGACGATCGCGGCAGCGACGGTCGCGATGATGATGGGAGCCATCTCTATGCGCCCGATCTCGCGCGAACTCTGCACGCCATCGAGGAAGTAGCACAGTCGCGACGTGCCGTCGTGACTACCGAGATCGCGAGGTCCCGGTGGTGACTCCAGGTGATAGGGTCGCCCTATAGGGAAGGTCTCTTCTTCGTCCGACGAATGACGGGCGAACTGCTGGGCCTCCAGGTCGCACGATCCCGACCCGGCAGTTACGTAGATGCCCTTACGCTCGGCCTCGGTGAGAGCCTCGCTTATCTTCGCTACGAAATCCTTCGCCGTTCTCCCCGCTAGCATTTGACGCAGTATACGCAGGCTTTTTCAGAAAAACTATGTCTATTTGTCAGGTTCAGGTACAGGCAGCTCGAACTGTCTCTCGGCGAGGCCGACCGCCCAACGGAAGCTCCGGCGACCCGCGGGGGTCTCGGAGTAGGCGTCGCGGGCCATCTTGAGGACCTTCTTCGCCTCGGCCCGCTGCTCGGGGGCGTTGGTTAGCTCTTTGGAGAAGGCGTAGGTCAGGTCGTCGCCTTCGGCGTGGTAGAAATGCATGTAGATCGTCTTCTGGCGGCAGAGGCCGGAGAGGGTGGTGTCGCCGCTGACCTGGGAGACGTTCAGGAGAGTGTCGGCGCTCAAAGGTTCGTCGTCCTCTGGGTAGACCGAGAAGGCCAGGCGGACCACGGGGCCGTAGGGGGTTTTGTAGAACTCGAGCTGGCGTACCATCCTGGCCGGGCCGCGGATCTTGTCTATCTCGTCTTTCGTCGCGGCGACGATGACGTGACCCTGCGGGGGGCGCATAGACTCGCGGCCCTGGGTGGAGATCACACGCGCCTGCACGCCCCTCGATACAACGGCTGAGGCGAGGCTTCGCCGGACTCGTTCCGGCAGGTGGAGCCCCTTCTCAGTCAAGCCGCAAACCTGCGGAAGAAGTGGGCGAAGTAGGCGATCGACTCGAAGTAGTCGTCGAGGCGGGCCGACTCGTTTGGGGCATGGATGCGGCTCTCGGGGTTCACTATGGCCCCGGTCATGACGGTCGGTATCCCGAGCTCGGTCGCTATGAGCGAGGTGGGACCGCTTCCCCCGATGGTCGGGTACACGACCGCTTCCGCGTTTCCGACCTCCTTCCAGGTCGCTAAAGCCGTGCGGACCACCGGCGAGTCTATGGGGGTCTTGGCCGTCTCCACCCCGTGCAGGTCCACGACCTCGACATCCTCGAAGCCGCGTCTGTTCAGGTGCTCTCGCAAGAGCTCCAGCACCGGTCCCGGGCTCTGCCCCGCGACGAGCCGGAAGTCCATCTTCACGAACGCCTCGGAGGGAACGATGGTCTTGGAGCCGGGACCGGTATAGCCGGACTGTATGCCGGCGATGTTCGCCGTCGGCCTGAGGAGGTACTCCTTAAGGGCCTCTTCGCCTGCGAGACCGCGATCTAAGTCTTCCACGCCCCAAGACGCTTTGAGGGCGGTTTCGTTGAAGGGGATCTTGCTTACCGCTTCGAGGTCCTCTTTCGAAGGCGGCACGATGAGCTCGTCGAGGCCGTCTAGCGTTATCTCCCCGTTCTCGTCCTTGATTGTGCGCAGCGCTTGCACGAGCCTCCAGGCGGGATTCGGGGCTATGCCGCCGAACATGCTGTGTAGGTCGTGGGAGGCGCCTCTCGCGCGCAGCTCGACGTAGAGCATGCCCTTGGTGCCGCAGAAGATCATGGGCCGCCCCGCCTCGTCCTTCATCGAGCCCTCCCACAGGCAGGCGTTGGCAGAGAGGAGCTTCTCGTTGCTCCGCACGAAAGGGGCGAGCGACGGGCTGCCGACCTCTTCTTCACCCTCAATCAGGAACTTCAGCCTGAACGGCAGCGGTCCGAACTCTTCCTGGTATAACCTCAAAGCCTGGATGCGGGCCATTACGTCACCCTTATCGTCGGCGACGCCGCGGGCGAAGATGACGCCGTCCCTGATCTCGGGCTGGAAGGGATCGCTCTCCCACAGCTCCAAAGGTTCGGGCGGCTGCACGTCGTAGTGGCCGTAGGACAGGAGCGTCTTGCTACCGGTTCCGATCTCTGCATAAACGACGGGATTACGCCCCGTCTCCATGATACGAGCCTCGGAGCCAGCCTCTTCGAGCCTGGCCCGGACCCACTCGGCGCATCCACGGAAGCTTTCTTCGCCGCCGGCCCAGGCCGAGACCGACGGCATCCTCAAGAATTCCTTCAGCTCGTCCAAGAGGCCGTTCTTCGAACCTTCGATGCGCTCGTGTATGCCCATGATTTGTGAGTCCTCCGTTCCGTTTCGAAGAGGTTAACACTTTCTCCCCCGGCGTGGGCTTGTACCGTGGTCCGGGCTGCCGGTTGCTGTTATATTTGCGTCAGGAAGGATGTTGGTGGAGAAGAGGCCGGAGCAAGAGCTAGAGCAACGCCGCAGGCGCGGGCACCATCACGGCTACGACCCCGACGACCTTTTCGGGCTCGAAGTCGAGAAGATGAACCCGAGGGCGCAGGTGTGGGTAGCCGTAACAGTACTGGCACTGGTGACGGCGGGCGCGGCTCTGGTGCTTACGCTGGTTCCTTGGCTCTTCTGGCTCATCTTCGTTTTCGGCTGGGTGGTCTTCCCGGCCTTCGGGTTGCTGGTAAAGGGGATTGCGGGGCTCTCGGAGGAGAGGACGGAGCTTTCCTCCGCGAATGGCAAGGAGCGGGAGCTACTCCAGGCGTTGCAACGGGAGGGGGAGCTGACGCCGGCCCGGGCGGCGATGGAGACAACCCTTACCGTGGCGGAGGCCGACCGGATGCTCAAAGAGTTGGCCGAAGGGGGACACCTGGAGGTGCGGGTGCGGGGCGGAGGGCTCTTCTATGCCCTTTGGGAACCCGAGGGCGCTGCGCGGGAGCTTGAAGACCGAGGGTAAAGGGTTATGGGTAGGATCGCGCGTGGTATCATTCCCTTCTCAAGGTGTTGGGAAGGCGCGTAGTAGCAGGAGTGTAGGGCAGCCAGAAAGATATGGAAGAGAGAAGGATCCCGAAGACGCTCGAAGAGGCCTATCGGTTACGTGACTCCGCCGGCTCGATCCCCGAGCGGGACTTCTACCAGGAGCATGTCTACCGCCTGAGGCGCGAGGAGTACCGCGCGCGCGGGATACGAACGGAGATCTCCTCCAGACGCCGGGAGCGCCAGAGCGCTTTGGAGTTCTCCCGCGAGATGTTCTTCATGGAGGTCGCCGAGATCGTGCGCCACCACGGCGGCGGTTCCGACCGCGCCTCCCAGAACGAGGCCCGCCGCTACGCGACCCGCCTCGACACCCACGCTTTCTTGAAGCAGCTTGCCTCCCCGCATTCTGGGGCGGTCGAACTATACAGGCGCAACTACCTAGGGCTCCTCCGCTCCGGCAAGCCCCCGAAGGAGGCGTATTATCTCTCGCGGGTCATCGGGCTAGCGGGTGAGGCTGAGTTCCGGAGCATCCTGGAGAACGTGCGCAGGACCGGCTATCCCAAGGGGCACCTACCCTACGCCGTCGAGAAGGCGGCCATCCAGATCCGGGATCTCCCCGGCGGCATGATCCTAATCCTCTTGACCTTCTTCGCCTCGCTCTTCGCCTTCGTCTGGGCTACAGGAGCCTGGGATCAGGCGAGCCCCGGCACCATCGTCTTCGTCGGCTTGGGCCTCATCGCCGCTGGCGGGCTGATGCTAGTCTCCGCCGTCTTTATCGTCACTTTTATAAGATCTATCAATAAATAGCTTAGGGTCGTTAGCTCCTTTGAGGGCTAACGGGGAAACGTGAATCGGGAGCCGTGTTTTTTCGGTTCCCGATTCACTACTCTCGGCTCGCGGCGCAGCGGAGCTATCCTTGGAAGGTTAGTTCCAGGCGAAGGTGCTTAATAGGTTCGAGAAGTCGTCGGTCCAGACGCTGTCCGCGTCGGGGTCGGTTGCGCAAGGCTCCCACCGCGGGTCGTCGGGGACACTGCCAAGATCGGCTGATTCTCGGGCCATCGTCACCCAGTGGGAGGCGAACTTGCCCGGGAAGCTTTCGGTATCCGTGTCGTACTGGGCGTAGCAGGTGAGTCCCCTGTCGCGCGCTAGATC
>JALZFK010000095.1 GCA_030861585.1 Actinomycetota bacterium
GCACCCTTACCGAGCCACTCCTTCGCCTTCTCCGTGTCGACGTGTATTTCCGAGGGGTTCGCGCGCGGGTTGTATGTCCCTACCCGGTCTATGAAGGCGCCATCGCGCGGGCTGCGCGCGTCGGCCACCACTATCCTGTAAAATGGTGCCCTTTTTGAGCCGTGCCTGGCCAGCCTGATCTTTACCGCCATCGCTATGAAGCTCCTTTCGTTACTTAACGTTGAATGGTATCCGCGGCATGCGCTTGGGCAAGCCGCCCTTGCCCATCTGTTTCATCATCTTCTGCATCTGGCCGAACTGCTTAACGAGCTTCTGGACGTCCTGTTGCGTCGTCCCCGAGCCGCGCGCTATCCTACGCGCCCGACTCGGATTCTGTAACAGCTTCGGATTGCGCCGCTCCTGGAGGGTCATCGAGGTCACTATTGCCTCGACCCTGTTCAACATCCGATCGTCAATGTCCACGCCTTGGAGCTGCTTGTTGAGGCCTGGGATCATGCCTAGAAGCCCCGACAAGGGCCCCATCTTCTTTATCATCTGCATCTGCTTTAGGAAGTCCTCGAAATCAAACTTTCCGGCGAGCATCTTCTTGCCCTGGGCCTCGGCCTCTTCGCGGTCCATCTCGCTCTCGGCCTTCTCGATGAGGGTGAGGACGTCCCCCATACCCAGGATGCGTCCCGCCATCCGATCCGGATAGAAGTAGTCGAACTCCCCCATCTTCTCGCCCTCGCTGGCGAACTTTACGGGGCGCTCCGTAACGGAGACCACCGACAACGCCGCCCCGCCGCGAGCATCGCCATCGAGCTTCGTCAGGACCATCCCGTCGAAGTCGGCGTACTCCTTAAACGCCTCGGCAACCTCGACCGAGTTCTGGCCCGTCACCACGTCGAGAACCAAGAGAACCGAGTGTGGCTTTACCGCCCGCCGCACCCGGGCCAACTCCTCCATCATCACCTCGTCCACGACCTGACGGCCCGCGGTATCCACGATCACGAAATCGTAGCCCTCGTCGCTTGCGGTCTTTACCCCACGCTCGGCGATGCCTTCGGGAGCAGGCTCCGTCCCCTCGGTGTAGACCGGGACGTTAAGCTCCTTGCCTATCTGCTGGAGCTGCTCGATCGCCGCAGGGCGATACGTATCACAAGCTACTAGATAAGGGTTCTTGCCCATCTTGCGCACGAAGAGAGCGAGTTTCCCGGCGGTCGTGGTCTTGCCGTGGCCGTTGAGGCCCGCTAGCATCACCACCGTCGGCGGACGGGAGGCGAAGGTAAGCTTTTGGGCAGTGCCACCCATGAGGCTCGCTAGCTCCTCGTTGACGATCTTTACAATCTGCTGGCCCGGGCTCAGGGCTTTGGAGACCTCCGCGCCCGTCGCCCGCTCGCGCACGTTGCCGACGAACTCCTTGACGACCACGTAATTCACGTCCGCCTCGAGCAAGGCCAGGCGGATCTCCCGCGTGACCTTCTTGACCTGATCCTCGGTGAGGGCGCCGCTTCCGCGTACCCCGTCCAGCGCGGAGTTGAGCCGCTCGCCTAAAACGTCGAACATCCTAAAGCCCTCCGAACAGCGCTTCCGCGAACTCGCGGGCCTCGAACGGGTGGAGGTCACCGATCTGCTCGCCGACCGAGATCAGCTTTATCGGCACCCCGAGTTCGTCGGCGATCGCCAGGGCTATACCACCTTTCGCCGTCCCGTCGAGCTTGGTCAAGATGATCCCCGTAACCCCCGCGACCTCGTGAAATAGTTTTGCCTGCCTCAAGCCGTTCTGCCCCGTCGTCGCGTCTACGGCCAGGAGGACCTCGTGCGGCGCCCCCGGCATCTGGCGTTCTATCACGCGCTTGACCTTCTCGAGCTCCGCCATGAGATTGATCTTCGTGTGCAAGCGCCCAGCCGTGTCTATAAGCACGACGTCCGTGCCACTCCGCTTGGCCGCCTCGACAGCCTCGTGGGCGACCGCCGCCGAGTCCGCGCCCCGCTCGCGTGCGATCACCTCCGCCCCCGTACGCTCGCCCCAACGCTGCAGCTGCTCGATGGCTGCCGCACGGAAAGTGTCGCCCGCGGCAAGCATGACCTTGCCAGGCAAGAAGTGGACGAGCTTGCCGATATTCGTCGTCTTCCCCGTGCCGTTCACCCCGACCATGAGGATCACCGTCGGCTTGTGAGAGATATCGAGCTCTACGGGCTTGTCGAGCAACCGGGTCGCGTGCTCGATCATGAGGTCCCTGAGCTCCTCAGCGCTCGTGATGTTCTTCTCCAAGGCCTCCTGCTCGAGCTCAGCGACGAGCTTGGCCGTCGTGGCGACCCCAACGTCCGAGGTAATGAGGATCTCCTCGACCCTCTCCCAAAACTCCTCGTCCTCCGTATCCCTAAACTCCGCCACGGCCGCGTTCAGCTGCCCGACGAACGACTCCCGGCTACGCCGCAAGCCCCGCCGCAAGCGCCCGAACCACCCGCTTTCGATATCCTCCTCCGCTACAGCTTCGTCCGCTTCCGGCGGCACGGTCACCGACTCGGCGACCGGCTCTAACACGGCCTCGACAGAGGCACCTTCTACGGGTTGCGAAGCTTTGACACCCTCGGGCTCCGGAGCTTCGACGACTACCCCGGCCCCCTCCTCTGTCGTCTCTTCAGACCTCCTGAAAAAGTTGCGCCATGACCGTCCCATACGGTGTTCTGTCCTCATTCTCCTGTTAAACGCTTCGATACAACCGCCGTGGCACCGGAGGCGTCTGGCGTAACCCCGTAAAGCACGTCGGCCGCTGCCATAGTCCGTTTCTGGTGTGTTACCAGCAGAAACTGTCCGTCCGTCCGGTAAGAGTCTACCACAGCCAAAAAACGGGCCAGGTTAAGATCGTCTAAAGCCGCCTCGGCCTCGTCGAGCATGCAAAACGCTCCCGGTCCGGCGAAAGAGCGCCCGAGAAAGATGCTGAACAAAAAGGCCAGTGCCAGGAGCGAGCGCTCCCCACCCGAGAGCACCCGCAGCGGCTTCCACCCACGCCCCCTTAGCCTGAGCCCGATCTCCACCCCCTCCTCGGAGAGCCCGAGCTCCCCCTTAGCTCCTTCCATCATTCGTGGCACCATCGAAGCGAATGCTCCCCGCACCTCCTGGAAGGTAGAACTAAACTGCGCCTCTATCTCCTCATCCACATTTTGTATTATGCGTTCAATTTCGGCGGCGGCAGCCTCGGCGTCGGAGCGTTGGCCAGCGACAAGCTCGTAACGCTCGCGGAGCTGTACTTCCTGTCCTATGGCGAGCAGGTTCACGTCGCCGAAGTTTTTAAGTTTGCGAGCGAGGCGCGCGCGCTCGCGTTCGGGATCGGTGGTTTCGGGGAGGGCTTCGGCCACTTCCCGAGCGACCTCGAAGGTCGCACCCCACTCGTCGAAGATCTCTGCCTCCGCCGCCTTGGCGGCTTGTTCGTCACGGGAGAGTTCTACTCGCAGCGCGGCAGTTTCGGACTGGACTCTAGCGAGCTCCTCGGCTACGTCTCCTGCCTTTCCAACAAGCCCGGCACGCCTCTCGGCAGCGTGGGCTTGGAGTTTGGCAGCGTCTGAGCGAGAGCGTCTTAACCGGGCGAGGTGTGTACGTACGGCTGTGTCTAGGCGCCTGCCGCAACGGGCCGCGTGGTGAGCGAGGTTCATTCGACGGTCGTTGGCGTCGGAGGACGTTGCGTTTTTGAGATCGGTTAGCCCCTGCAAGATCCGGCCACGGCGCTTTCTGGTGCTTTGCAGATCGGCCCGCGCCTGGGCGAGCCGCCCGGCTGCATCCCGAGCTGCGGCATATGCCGTCTCCGCAGCCGGAAGGGCAGCGTCTAACTCTTTCTTTGCCCGCTCCTCGTCCTTTCGCGCCCCACGCAGCTCGTCTTCGGTCGTGAAAATCTCCGCCTCGATGTCGCGAAGATTCGCCTCGTCCGCCGACCGCCGCTCGCGCATGGCTTGCGCCTGTCTCGCCCGGCGCGTTGTCTCGGAGAAGAGCAGCCGCGCAACATACACCGCGCCGACGGCTAAGGTGCCGAATGCTTCGGTCTCCGTCGCCTGCCCGTCCAGCCGCTCGTCGATGCAAGATATGGCCCCTTGCAGATCGTAGAGCTTCCCCCCGAGCCGGTTCTTCAGCATAGCGAGGCGCTCCTCCTCCTTCGCGAGACGGGCCTGGCGAGCGAACCCCCCGTCGGGGGCACGTCGGCTGGCGCTCGTTCGAGTGAAACGTAGGCCCTCTCGGGTCACCGCCACATCGTAACCCTTGTTGGGGGCCATATACTCGGTATTCTCCAAGACGTAGGCGCCCCCGAGGAGGCGCTCCAAAGCGCCGGTGTAAGAGACGTCTAAAATCTCAACACAGTCCAGGAGGGGTTTTCCGGGGGGTGCACCGTTCTTCGGTATCCTTTCGGCGTCAAGGCGTACGACTACGCGCTCCGCGGAGGTTCCGGAGAGGAACCTCATCCCCTCGCCCAAAGTCTTTGCCAAAACACCGCCGGCCAGATCTCCCAGAGCGGCTTCGACGGCGGCCTCGTAACCCGGGCGAGGGCGGACGATCTCGTATAGCCTCTTACGCCCGGTTGCGGCCCTCCCAGTGGACCTTAAAATTTGGATCTCCGCCTCCGTCCCCCCAACGAGCGCAGCTAGCACACCCTGCCGCCGGTTCGCCTCCATCGCTTTCCGTGCAGCCGTCCTGCGCAGCTCTCCGAGCCGCCCGAGCACCGCCACGCAACGGGCGTGCAACCCCTCTGGCGCGTACGCATCCAACTTCTCCCCTATTTCCCCGAGAAGCCCCAGCTCCTCGTTTCCTAAGGCGTCCACCTCTTGGGATCGGTCCGCCGCCCGCGCGCGTTTCTCCCGGAGGGCTTCGAGCTTCCCCGCGAGCCGCGTGAGCCTCCCCGCGGCGGCCGCGTGCTCCTCCCGTTCCCGCGCTACGAGTTCCTCTAACCGCCCGAATGCCTCCTTTCTGTGCGAGTGCTCCTCCTCAAACCCACTAACTTCCACCTCGAGCCGCCGAACTTCCGAAGTCGTCTCGTCGAGTTCGGCCTCGAGGCGGGAGATCAGGCGCGAGCGGTCCGTCCTCCGGTCCCGGGCACTTTCTAGGCGCAACAACGCCCGCTCGGCGCGTAAAGTTTCCGCTTGCAGAGCCTCCCAACCTTGCTCCAGCCCCTGAAGGGCCCCCTCGGCGGCGAGGACCCGATCTTCGAGCTCCTTCTCTTCCGATCCGAGTCGTCGCCCCTCCTCACGCAGCGATTCTTGCCGTGTTTGCAGGGCCCCAGCCCTCAACTGGAGGGCCGCCAGGCGCTCGCGCCCTTTTTCGAAGCCCCGTGTCGCGACCCGGTAGAGGCGAGCGAGGGAGAGCTCGCGGTAGCGGGTTTCGAGCTCTCGATACTCGAGAGCGGCCTCAGCCTCAGCTTCTATCCTCCGCAGCTGGTCCGAGAGCTCGGTTTCGAGCCGGCGGCTGCTCTGTAGTTGGGCTGCGGCCCGCTCGAGCTTGCGGCTCGCGGCGAGGCGGCGTCTCCTGAAAACCCCCAAGCCCGCAGCCTCCTCAAGCGCCGTCCGGCAGGCCGCAGCCCCTCCGGCGACAATCGCGTCTACGGCTCCCTGGCGCAGGATGCTATGGCGGCCGAGGCCTGCTTCGCCCGCTACCGATCGCACATCAGCGAGGCGAGCTCGAGTGCCGCTGATCTTGTACTCTGTCTCACCGTCCCGCGAGATCCTGCGCGTCAGCGACACTTCCTCGTACGGTAAGGAGACGCGGCCCGAAGCGTTGTCCAGGACCAACGTGACCTCCGCGGCTCCAGCCGGGGGCAAGGAATCCGACCCCGAGAAGATCAAGTCGCTCATCGACCCCGCCCGCAAGAGGCTCGGACTTCCCTCACCGAGCGCGAACAACACCGCATCCGTGATGTTGCTCTTCCCCGAACCGTTCGGACCTACGATCGCCGTGACCCCGCCAGAGAGGGGCATCCGAACCGGACGGGCAAACGTCTTGAAGCCCTTTATGTAGATCGCGGAGAGCATTAGCGGTGTATTTTACGCGGTTTTAGTCAGTGGAGCATAGAGAAAAGTGCAGCAAACAGTGCCTCAAAAGCCGGCGGCCAAGGACCAATGGCCTTGGCAAATTTCCGAGAGCAAGGGCTTCTTGGAAACGCAGAGGCTTTAGGAGACAATGAGGACACAAATTCGGTGACCTATAGGTTCCGTATCCCTGGAAAGAAAATCCACGGCCCCTCCGGGTTCCTGTCAGGGTCAATGCGAAGCTCATTACATGAAAAGGAGCTGGTTAGGCTAAATGCCCGGGCTCATCGGCCTTCGGAGCGTCGGGAGTGATTTTTGAGTACGTCAATACTTGAAGGTCTCTTTGGTATGCTTGACTTAGATCGATGGCCCGGATTTAGGAAGCGCCAAGTGTGGGGCATTGGTTCGATACTGGGCGTGACCGTGGCGATGCTGGGCGCGATCCCCTACAGCACATCAGCCCAGGAAGTCGAGCAGCGCACGGTTGGATTGCTCGGGATGGGTAGTGTACACGCCGTGCAGCCCGCCCTCGATCAGCGCTAGCGAGCTGTTAGCTATCGCCTCGTGTGAGCGGTTGCCGCTGACCTCGAACGGGACGATCGCCCCGGAATCTTCGTGGATGATGAGCGTCGGCACCTCAACCTTGGCCAAGTCATCGCGGAAGTCGGTGTAGGAGAACGCCTCTATGCAATCGAGCATAGGTTTTTACTATTGTTGAAAGCGAAGTGTTTCTATTCACTGGATTGCCGAGAAAAGGAGTGTTAGCGGAAACCCGTATGCAGCCCTCTAAACAGAAGCCTGGCTTTCGAGTCCAAGCTTAGCGGTTTTGCCCGTGCAGGCGACGAAACCGACCACAAGATGTAGTGATGGTGGATAAACATGCGAAGGCCGAGAACATCCTCGGAAACCACCAATAGAGAGCTACGCGCCTACGTGCACTTCGAGGGTGGCGCGGGCTAGTGGGCGGACGCCCAGGATCTCCAGGGCCGCGCGCGCCGCGGCTTGCTCGCTCTCTTTGATGGAGTTGCCCTCGCCGGAGGCGACCTCCTTGCCATCCACCGAGACAGCGCTGATAAAGTGTGGGCGGTGAGGTGGGCCTTGCTTGGCCTGGACCCGGTAGATGGGCCTAAGACCCTCGGCTTGCAGCGTCTCCTGCAGGAGCGTCTTCCAGTCCCTAAGCTCGGCGGTGTCAACCTCGGCGGGGTTGAAGATCTCATCTATCGTCTTGTACACGAGGTCCTTATCTATCAGGTACGCAGCACCTATGATCGCCTCGACCGTATCGGCGATGACAGAGTCGTTGATCACCGAGCTCTCGATGTCTTCTTCGAGCCCCTCGCTTCGCCCCACGCTAGCGAGAAACGACTTCCTGACCAGGTGCGCGCGGATGCGCGTGAGATCCCCTTCCAAAAGCTCTGGATATCCGTGGAAGACCAGCTCGGCTACCCGGCTGTTCAAAACGGAGTCACCGAGAAACTCGAGGCGCCCGTTCGAGTCGTAGGGGTCAGCGACGCTCGGGTGGGTGAGCGAACGCTGCCTCAAGGGCTCAGGTAGTACGTTTATCAGACCTCTTATCGACATAATCGCAAAAGTTATTCTACACTAGCGAACGCCACAACCACGTTGTGTCCGCCGAAGCCCATCGAGTTCGAAACCACGGCCCTAAGACCTGATACCTCCCTGGCCTCTGTGACATAGTCTAAAGGCTCGCAGTCTTCCGCAAGGTCGTCGAGGTTGATCGTGGGCGGCAGAACCTTGTGCTTGAGGGCGAGGGCACACATGATGCCCTCCGTCGCCCCCACCGCACCGAAGGAATGCCCCGTCATAGATTTCGTCGCCGAGATCGCCGCGTGCGGCAAGAAGCGGGAGATCGCCTTCGTCTCCGGCCCGTCCCCCGTAGGTGTCGAGGTTGCATGCGCATTGACGTGCCCGACGTCTTCAGCAGAAAGCCCCGCGTCCTCTAGCGCCAGGCGCATCGCCCGCTCAACCCCCCGCCCTTCGACATCCGGTGCCGTCACGTGGTAAGCGTCTGAGGTGCGGCCATAGCCTGCCACCTCCGCCAAGGGCTCTGCCCCGCGCCGTTCGGCGTGCTCGGGGCTCTCGAGGACCATGGCGCCAGCTCCCTCGCTCATCACGAACCCGTCCCGGTCCGCGTCGAAAGGCCGGCTCGCCCTGTGGGGCTCCTCGTTGCGCGTGCTGATGGCCCGGATAGCGCAGAAGCCCGCCATCGACAGCGGCGTGATCGGGGCCTCCGAAGCCCCAGCGATCACCACGTCGGCATCCCCCCGCCGGATGAGCTCCAACCCCTCAGCGATAGCCTCGCCACCGGTGGCGCAGGCCAGCACTGGGCACTGGGTAGGTCCGGTAGCCCCCAGAGCTATGGCAAGCTGCCCTGCAGCCATGTTGGGCACCATCATGGTGATCAGGAACGGGCTAACCCGCTTCGCACCCTTCTCGTTGAGCACCCGGTACTCCCGCTCCCACGTCGAGAGCCCCCCGATGCCGCTGCCCATGACTATGGCCACCCTCTCGGGCGACTCCCTGAGGGTTTGTACAATCTCGGCGCTCTCGGCGGCCTCTAGCCCCGCGGCCACGCCGAATTGGGCATAGCGGTCCATCCGGCGGGCTTCCTTCTTGGACACGAAGTCTACCGGGTCGAAGTCCCTGCACTCGCCGGCGATGTGCGAGGGGAAGGGCGAGGGATCGAAGAGCGTTATCTCCCTGGCGCC
>JALZFK010000098.1 GCA_030861585.1 Actinomycetota bacterium
TCGCCGCGTCCGCGGGGTCTTCCCCGAGCCCGGCGATGAGCGAGCGATCTTCAGGAAGCCGATCGGCACGTGCTTGGGGTAGCGGAGGCAAGAGTACCCCGCGCGATAATCGATCCCAAACTCTATCTCCAGGTTTTTCAGCCTCCTCAGCTCGCCGAGGGAGAGCCCCGGGTTGTTCGTCGCCTCGGGCTCCGCGATCTTCGGGTTAAACCACAGGTACCTATGCCGGTGTCGTCGAGGACTTTCGAGACCGGGCTGGCGGCTGAACCGACCCGTCGACAGGTTCGCGCTCATCAGGGGCGGTTCTCGAGATATTGCGTACGCCACTGGCGAGCCTGCCCCCAGCCTTCTTCGAGCACTCATTAGCCTATGAGGCGTTAGGGGGGGCTTCGCATCGTCCGGCCGCGGTTTGCGTCCCGCTCGTGAGCTACCGGATGCCGAACGATGTATAGCAGGATTTACTGCTCCTTTTTCTCGCCCTTGGCCTTCGCCTGGAGACTATCCTCACCACCCGGGTCCTGCCCGGTCACAAGGAGCCCAACCTCGTATTTGGAGTTCGCGGCCGGCCGGAGCCCAAGGGACACCTGCATCGCTTTCACGAAACCCTCCAACTCCGAAGGGACGGACATCGCGGAAGCGTCCACCTCGACTTCGACGCGGAGAAGGCGTGCTACCTCCTCCTCGCGCGGTACCTCTGAGTCGTCCAGCGCGACCTCCCCGACTCGGACGAGGTCGGCGGAGCCGCTCACTGGTAGCTTCTCCGGGTCCGCGGGCTGCCCGTCGAGCAGGAGGAGGTCGAAGGTTTGGCGGCGGGTGCGGACCTCAAAGATCGGGCGCACTTTACGCGGTCCAACGGCCACCTTCAAACGTGCTCCCACAAGGCCGGTCGCCTTCTGGAGAGCGTCGACGCCCCCTTCGCTCGTTAGCGGCTCGGAGACCTCGCGCCGCTTATGTGGGTTGCCAGCGGCGGAGATGAGGGATTTCATCGTCGCTTCGGCGCCTTTGCTCGGGGTCTTCTGGCGAATGCGCAGGGCGTAACCGGCGCGATAGAGCCGCCAGTCCTCGGTATCGTAGTAGGTATCCTTGAGCTCCTCGAAGGATCCCCTAAGGACGGCTAACCCGAACTTTCCCGGGTCGCAACCGCCGAGCCACTCCTCGATCTTCCCGAGACCGTGGGGGGCATCGTACTGCCATTCTATCTCCTGATAATCCGCGCCCACCTGCATCCCAGATACCGCGACGAACCGGAGAACCTTCCCTCGCCCTTTGTCCCCTTGTGCTTCGCCGGTAGGTTCTTCACTAACGCCTCCACGCGCTCGGTATCTCAAAAGGGCTCTTCGAGCAGCAGGCGCTGACTGTCGAAGGGCTCCTCGCCTTCCTGGGGCCGGACCCGATCGTAGGTGCCATTCAAGGCCGCGAGATGAGCGAAGCGCTTTATGGCTTCTGCGGCCACGGGGATCCTGGCCGCTTCGATCCTTCCGGTCTTGCCCACGCCCGCCCCCAGGCGAGCCGAGACCTTTTCCCCTGTCACCGGCAGGACCGCGCCGTCCTCCACCTCGCCGACTAGCAGGTGGACGGTGTTAGAACCCACGTCGATGGCCGCGTGCGGGCTCAACCTACAACAGACGCGCCTGTGCAAATCCTCACGCGGAGAATGATAACACCGCCCACCCCTATCCCCACCTGTGGTACATTGCGGTTACTGGGAATCATTCTCATTTGCTTCGAAAGGGAGATTTTGGGCGAACGGCAGAGCGAGATGAGGCGCGAAGAGTTGATCTGCTGGCTTGAGGAGAACTCCCGGCAACTCAAGACCGGCACGCTGGTGATCAACGGCGAAAAGGTCAGTGTCTCGGGGAAGGTAGAGGCTCGCATAAAGACCAAGGAGAAAAAGGGCCGCAGCAGCCTCAAGCTACGGCTCGAGTGGGAGAAGAACCCTCTCAAGGGAGCCTCGAAAACGGATAAAGGAACCAAAAAAACCCTCTCCGGTGATGGCTGGAAGGCCGAGCAAAAGCCCGAAAAAGAGGGAGCTGATATAGAGAACGGCCCGACAGCCAGGGTTTGGGACTACGATTCCCACGTGTTTGTTTGCGCGGGCGGCGACTGCAAAAAGCGCGGCTCAAAAGGCGTTCGCAAGGCCCTCAGGAGCGAACTCCGCACCTCGGGCATGCTCGGCGATGTCCGGGTCGACACCCTCGACTGCCTCGGCCTGTGCAAGCATGGCCCAAACGTCGTCGTTTACCCGGAGGGTACCTGGTACCTCGGCTTAGAGGAGGCCGACATCCCCGAGGTCGTCGAGCAACACCTCAAAGGGGGCGCACCAGTCGAGCGTCTCGCGGCGGACCGCCGTCCCCGACGGGTGAAAAAAGCCGAGAAGAAGTGAGCGGCCTACCGAGCTACCCCCTACTGCGGTGGGGCTCCCTGTGGCGGTGGGGCTTTCTGCTGCGGTGGGATTTCCTGCGGCGGTAAGGCTTGCTGCGGCGGTAAGGCTTGCTGCGGCGGCGGGACTTCCTGTTGCGGTAAGGCTTCTTGCGGCGGGCCTTCCTGCGGCGGCAAAACGGGCTCCGCCGGTATGATCTCCTCCTGCGGTATAGCCTCCGGTGCGATCTCCTCTTGGGGCAGGTCGGCTTCCGGTATGATCCCCTCCTGCGGTATAGCTCCCGGCGCTACTTCCGCCTGCGGTATAGCCTCCGGCGGTACCCCCTCCTGTGGCAAGTCGGCTTCCGGCGCGGTTTCCTCGTGCGAAGAGTCGGTGTCCTTCCGTGGCGATTCGGCGCCCTCCGTGGTCTCCACCAGCTCGCCCTGAACGATGAGCCGCTGGGTGTAATCGGGGAGAGTGCAGGTCTGGAGGGTGACTATGTTCTTACCCGAGACGGGCTCGGTGGGGCTCCAATCGTAGGGATCCGAGACGTACTGGGTGAACACCTTATAGGTGTACCTCGTGCCGTCCGAGTCGGTCAGGAAGATTTCGTCGCCTTCCTCCAACACGTCGAGATCGTAGAAGACCAGGAAGCTGCTGGTGCCCGGGAAGCCCATACGGTGACCGGAGATGTATACATTAGCATCATCCTGCCAGGGGAAACCCGAGCTATCGAGGTGGGAGGCGCTGGCGTCGAGGGCGGCCTCGCTGTCCCACGGGGCATCATAAACGGGCAGGTCCTCTACCCGCGCCATCTTGGGCACGGTAAGCCAGAGCGTCTTCTCCTTGGGGGCGGAGGAGGCGATCTCCTCGCCCTCCGTGGCGGTGGAAACGGCTCGTCGTACCAACGAGTCCTCGCCCAGAAGAAGGGAGTGCACCACGAGTCCGAGACCGGTGATCACGAGGATCAGGGCGACGATGGAAATTATCCGTCGTGCCCCCGTCTGCTTCTTCCGGTACCGGCGGGACCGCCTCGTCCGGTACTCCTCCTGCATCTGGTACCGCCAATACCGCCGCGCCCGGTACCTCTTCAATACGCTGACCTCCTCGGTGTACGGATCTTCGATCCGGCTAGGAGTTTAGCCTATGAAGATAACGCTTCGGCAACAAAATGACCACTTTTCGTTACGGCTCCCGGGCCTTGCGCGGTACTTGCGCGGCTCACGGGGACGGCGGGTTTGGGACCGCGCATCCGTGTATAATGCGTGATCGACGAAGTAGGGGTGCCAAAGGAGACAACGTGAAGGTAGGGGTACCTAAAGAGGTGGCAGAGGGCGAACGGAGGGTGGGCCTCGTGCCCGAGACCGTCGGCAGGCTAGTCAAGCAAGACTACGAGATCATCGTCGAGACCGGGGCAGGCCAGGACTACAACCTCGACGAAGACTACGAGGAGGCCGGGGCCCAGATCGTCTCGAACGCCGAGGACGTCTACGACGACGCCGACATCGTGGTCAAGGTGGCGCCGCCGACGGAGGACGAGGTCGGGCACATGCACGAGGGGCAGGTCCTCGTCTGCTTCCTGGACGGTTTTAACAATCCAGAGCTCGTCAAGCAGCTTGCCGATGCCGGGGTCACTGTCTTCTCCAACGAGCTCGTCCCCCGCACCGGGGTGGCGCAGAGCATGGACGCGCTTTCGTCGATGGGTTCGATCGCGGGGTACAAGTGCGCCATCATCAGCGCGGACACCTTGGGTAAATACGTCCCCACGCTTTCCACCGCCGCCGGCACCACACCGGCGGCGAAGGCCATCGTCCTGGGCGCAGCGGTCGCGGGGCTGCAGGCGATTGCCACCATGCATCGTCTCGGGGCCGAGGTGTTCGCCTACGACATCATGTCCGATACCAAGGAGCAGGTGCATTCCGTGGGCGGCACTTTTATAGACTCCGCCGACCTCGAGGAAGACGAAGAAGACGAAGAGCCCCCCCTAGAAGAGCAAGAGTACGAGCCCGCCGCCTGGCGCAGAGTCATGGAGTTCTTCGGGTTCTACTCCTTCGTCAGGCCCCCGGAGCCCGAAGAAGACCCGCAAGCTTACGAGGAGGAAGAGGAGGAAGAAGAGGAGGAGGGCGGACCGTTCTCGGAGGAGAAGCAAGAAGAGGACTACAAGCTCGTCCGCGAACACCTTCAGGATACGGACATCGTCATAACCACGGCGGTCATACCCAATGCTCCGCCGCCTACCCTGATCACGCAGGATATGGTGGAGGAGATGCGGCCGGGTTCGGTCATCGTGGACTTGGCCGGCGGCAACTGCGAGCTCACCCAGGTCGGCGAGACCGTCGAGCACTCGCACGTTGCGATCATCGGCCCCGACAACCTGCCGAGCCAGATGCCCATCCACTCGAGCCAGCTCTACGCGCGCAACATGCAGAGCTTAATAGACCACATCGTCGAGGACGTCTCCGAGGAGGACGCCGACGAGAAGGACCTCAAGGTCAACCTGGACTTCGAGGACCACATCATAGACGCGATGTGCGTAACCCACGACGG
>JALZFK010000099.1 GCA_030861585.1 Actinomycetota bacterium
ATGCCCGCGATCGGTGGGACGATGACGCCCAACGCGATCAGAAAAGGGACAAACTGTTCGAGGATGCCCACAGCTGAGAAGACCGTGCCGAGTGTGCCGACCAGTATGGTGATCACCGCGCGGTTCACTCGCTTGCCGAAGATAGCGTCGAGGGAGTTAGCGAATCCGAGCGACGACGAGTAGAGGTTCCAGTCGTTGATCTTGATCGTTGCCGCGACCAAGATGATCGTGCCGATAAACCCGCTCGTCGAGGTCACGATCTCGATAATGTTCTGGGTCTTGAGCGCGTGGGCTAGCAGAACGCCGATCAGACCAACCGTGTACTCGCCGAGCGTAATGCCGACCACGGTCTGTTTGATCACGTCTGCCGTCGACCTGTTGAAGCGTGTCATGTCGGGCGCAAGCACCCCGCCGATGATGAAGCCGCCGGCGACGATGGTGGTGCCCGTCGCAAGGCTGAGCGACTCGCCCGGAGGAGCTGAAGAGAGCAGATCGCCCAAGCGGTACTTAAATAGGATGTTGGTTATCGAGTAACCTGCGAGGAGGAGAAACACTGGGACTGTTATGTACGCCACCCAGGCCATCGAGAGAAAGCCGTAGATCACGATGAGAGTAACCACCGCTCCGGTTACTATCGACCACGCCCAAACAGGGACTCCGCCTATTAGCGAGTGTACACCTTCTGCAAAGACGGCATTCTGGACACCGAACCAGCCGATAAGGCTTACGGCGAAGACCAGCCCGATGATGCTAGACCCGTAGCGACCGAAGCCGGCCCATCGGGCGAGCACGGAAGTGCTCAATCCCTCCCGCATGCCGGCTATTCCGGTGAAGATCGCGACCACCTCCAAGAGCACGGCACCCAGCGTCAGGGCCAGGAAGGCGTTCCAAAAGGTCATTCCGAAACCCAAGGTCGCTCCCAGCAGAAACTGCGACAGTGCCGAGAGCTGTCCGAAGCGTTGGACGGCCAAGGTGACCCAAGAATAGCGCTCGGATCCCGGAACCCTGGACAGCGAGTAGTCATCGTGACCAATGTCGATCGAGCGACCTTCATCGGGGTTAGATGATTGCGACACTGCCTTTTCCTCTCCCCGTCAGCCGCATGGTACAGGTCCCGCATCCATCACACCAGGTAGATGCTCGGGCCGCGCCCCGAATCCGACGCTCGACTTCCCCTTTACGCCCTCACTAGCCTCTCCCGTCGCACCACTCGTGGCGCGTGAGAGCTGCGATTATAAGGTCTCGTGTCTGCGTCCGTGTGACGGCCCCGCCGGACCCTACTAGCCTACGGAAGATCGAAGGCTCAGATGTTCCGCGCTCTAGGGGCCCACTAAGGGGTTGCCGACAGAGTTTCATCGTCAGCGAGGGCGTACGCCACCGCTTCCTCAAACGTCAAGCTTCGCCCCTCCGCCCACGCCGTGTCGAACCCTGCTTCATCCAGCTGGGCACGGGCCGCTGCGACGTGCCGGTCGTACGCCGTTTGGTCCAAGGGTGCCGCGAGCGCGCCGATGCCTTCGCTCAAGGCCTTGGCTGCTCCCCACAGTCGTGCCGCGCGAACCGGGCTGCCCTGTACGCTTGCCACCCTGGCAAGCCCATCGAGGCAGTCCGCGCTGAGCCACTTTTCTCCCAGCTCGGAGTTCAGCTTCAGAGCTTCACCGAAGAGCCGCGCGGCCCGTTCGTGATCGCCCAGGCCTAGCGTCGCCCATCCCAGGTTGTCGAGGTGGACGGCGACGGCCCACGTGTCTCCGGCTTGTCGGGCGACGGCGAGGCCTTCTTCGTGCAGTGCAAGCGCCCGCTCGTGGTCACCCCTGTGCGTCTCCACTAGCCCCGAAATGTTCAGCGACGTTGCGAGTCCCTGTTTATCATCGATCTCTCGTCTCAGCGCCACGCTCTCTGTGCATAGCATTGCCGCTCGCTCATAGTCGCGCTCCCAGAGCGCCACCTCCGCCAACCCTTGCAGCGATGCCGCCATGCCTCGCTTATCACCCAAGCTTCGGCGCAACGCTACGCTCTCTTGCAGAACTCTATCTGCTAGCGTGCGATCACCCTGTTCCAGGGCCATCCTCCCTATGCCGTGGAGCGCCTGCGCTCGTATTGAAGGCTCGGGAGAAGGACAGGCGGATAGGGCCGTCTCCAACCACCGCCGCCCCTCTTCTAGGTAGCCGCGCACGGACCAGAACCGTTGAAGGGCCACACAGAGACGCAGTCCTACCTCACCGTGCCCTCGTTCGATGGTCCACGAGAGGGCCGCCCGCAAATTGTCGCTCTCCGACTCCAGCAGATCCAACCACTCTAGCTGATCGGGTTTCCACAGCTCCGGCTCTGCTCGTTCGGATAGGGCAAGGAAGAACGCGGCGTGCCTCGTTCGGGTCTCCTCAGCTTCCCTACTCTCTTTCAACTTCTCTAGTGCGTACTGCCTGACCGGCTCGAGCATTCCGTAGCGCACCTCGACTCCGGCCCTAGGCGGCTGCACCACAACAAGCGACTGCTCCATCAAGGAGCCGAAAAGACCTAGCATCTCCCCTGGCTCCTCGCTCGCCCCGACTGCCTCAGCCGCTTCGAGCGTGAAGCCACCCACGAATACCGACAGGCGACGGAATAGCTTGCGTTCGGACTCGGAGAGCAGGTCATAGCTCCAATCCAGCGTGGCGCGCATGGTCCTCTGTCGCTCGGGTAGGTCGCGCGCCCAAGCAGTCGAAAGCGCTTGGTCGAGCCGAGTGAGGAGGGCAGAAGGCTCAAGG
>JALZFK010000128.1 GCA_030861585.1 Actinomycetota bacterium
CGTACCGGGCGCGGTCCTGATCACCGGCTCGCTGATGCTTGGCGTCTACACGATCGTCGATCCGGCGGCCGAGTATGGCTGGGGCGCCGGTCGCACGCTGGCAATAGGCGCCCTCTCGCTAGTGCTGCTAGCGGCTTTCGTCACTCGCGAAGCGACCGCGCGCGGCCCGCTGGTGCCGCTGCGAATCTTCCGCTCGCGCAACGTCGCGGGGGCGAACCTGATCCAAGTACTGAGCGTCGCGGGGATGTTCGGGATGTTCTTCCTCGGCGCGCTGTACCTGCAGCAGATCCTCGATTATGACGCTCTCGATACCGGTCTCGCGTTCCTGCCCGTCACGATCCTGATGGGGACCCTGTCGGTCCGCTACACCGACCGCTTGGTCATGCGCTTCGGCGCGAGGGCTATGGTGCTCGGCGGGCTTGCGCTGTTCATGGCTGGGCTCGCCCTGTTCACGCAGGCTCCGGTCGACGGCGACTACGTCTCCCACGTGTTGCCGGTGATGGTCTTGCTCGGCATTGGGGCCGGCCTTTGCTTCCCGGCGCTCATGACGCTGGCGATGTCAGGCGTTACGTCGCGTGACGCGGGGCTGGCCTCCGGCCTGATCAACACGACGGCACAGGTCGGAGGTGCGCTTGGTCTAGCCGTGCTCGCGACCCTCTCGGCATCGCGGAGCAACGAGCTGATCGGGGACGGCCGGCCCACCGCGGAGGCGTTGACGAGCGGGTACCACCTCGCGTTCGGGATCGGGGCCGCCCTCGTCGTCGTGGCCCTCGCGGTCGCCGTAACCGTCCTAAAGCCCGAACGCCGGGCAAAGAAGGAACCTGAGGTAGATCTAGGTCCTCGGGAGCTTGCCGAAGAACCAAACGAACAGGAGGATGAAGATGCTGCTTGAGGGCAACGGAAGCGACACGAAGGTCCTGAGGCTTATCGAGACGAAGACGTTGGGCTTCGGCGTCGTTGTTCTCTCCTACGGGCCGGCGGCGGAGGAAGCGGAGGGATAGACGCAGGACGCGGCTGCTGCCCTACGTCGAGATCACCATCGCTCGCCGGTACCTTCCCAAACTCGCCCTTGCGTGGCGTACGCCTTGGACCGCTCTCTAAGCGCACTTGGGAAGGGAGCTATGAGTAGTGGACCTAGACGCGCTACTCGTGCTGCTGACCGGTACTAGGATACCTTGCCTGGTGGCGATGCACGGCGGGACGGGCCAGTCTCTGTGTTGGAGGCTACGTTACTCTGGCGTCGGTCCTGAGATTAGCACTCACGCTCGATCGAACTCGCGCGCGAGCAGGTCCATGAGCAGGCCGTCCCGCCACGTCCCGTCCGGCGAACGCCAGTACTCGCGCATGACGCCGACCCTACGGAAGCCGACCTTCTCGTAGGCTCGGATCGCCACACCGTTGTCGGCTGCCGGGTCGATCGTGAGCCGATGATGTCTCCGCGCGTCGATTAGGTAGCACGCGAGCGTTCGCACCGCGTCGGTTCCCAGCCCGTGCCCCTGTGCCCGCCCGGCGAGGAAGACGTCGATCCCCGCGTGGCGGAAATCGGGCTCGTTCTCCTCGTGGTACTGGATCAAGCCCACTAGCTCGCCCTCCCTTTCGATCGCAAGTGCCTTCTCGTCGTCGCTCCCGTCGGCTTGCCGCTGCAGCTGCGCCTTGTTCGGCGGCCCCCACCAGCGGGCGACGCCGGGCTCGGCCTGGATCTCGGTCACCCGCTCGACATCGTCCGCGCGTAGCGGGCGAAGCACGACATTCCGGCCGCGCAGGAGCGTCGGGCGGTCGACCGAGCCGCTCACCGATGCTGACTGCGTTCGTTCCATCGGATGCCCTTCCTCGCTTGGCTGCGAGCCATCGCCCGGTGGGGACGACTTCGATACGCTCCTTGCCCCCTCAGCCGCACGCTTTCCATACCAGATTATAAGGGAGAGTCGAATACATCTGAGCGAATTTGCGCTTCTGACACCGCGGGGCGATGTCCGCTGGGACACTTTTGGTAGCCCGTCTCGAAGTTCCGATCGTTGGGCAGCGAGGCATAAGCGAGGCGCCCGGACGCAACGCCTTGCAACACCGGGCGAGGCAGGGAAGATGAAACGGCTTAGGTAAGAGGAGTTCGCAAACTCCTGCAACACCCGGAAACAGCCGACCGTGCACCCGTGTGGACAGGTCAGCGGTTCGAGTCCGCTCGTCGGCTCTTGGTTTTTCCTGCAAATCACAGAAAATTTAAAAGCTCCCGGCATGATCACGCCGGGGTATTGTCAGTAGTAGTGTTATGCCTCAGAATTACACAACGGGCGGGTTTCGATTCAGCGCAGCGCTGGCGACAGGTGGTCCGCACGAAGCGCGCTTCGTGCGAGCGGTTGCAGGCTAGATATACAGAGCGGCGACTCAAGGATTAGATAGAGGAGTACCAAAAATGGTCGTTTTTGGTACTCCTCTATCTTTCAGAACGCACACCTTCTCGCATCTTTATCCAGAGCAACTACATATGGTGGTTAGGTTCATCAGCGCTACGAGCCGCCAAGCACGTTTTACCCTCCAGGTGCTCTGGGTTTATACACATTCCTGGATATCAGTTTCCG
>JALZFK010000133.1 GCA_030861585.1 Actinomycetota bacterium
GATACTTCGTACGTCATCGGGGCGCTCGGGTGGCACCAGGATCGAGATCGGCCTGCCTACCGCCTCCTCCGCCGAGTAGCCGTACATTCGCTGGGCGCCTTGATTCCAACTCGTGATGACTCCCTCAAGCGTCTTGCCGATGATGGCGTCGTCGGAGGACTCTACTATAGCCGCAAGCCGCGCTCGCGCCTCTTCCGCCTGCCTGCGGGCGGTGATGTCCTGAAATACCGCAACCGCCCGCAGAGGTTGCCCCGCCTCGTCGCGAACGATCGTCGTGTTCACGCTAGCCCACACGACTTGTCCGTCCTTGCGCACGTAGCGCTTCTCGACCGCGTACTCGGATGCCCCACCACGTACGGCCTGCAGGAAGCCCTCGAAGTTCTCTTGGCGGTCGTCGGGGTGCGTGATCTCGGCAAAGGTCATGCCGAGCAGCTCCTCTTCGGAGTAGCCGGTGATCGCACACAGCTTCGGGTTGACGCGCAAGAACCGACCCGTTGCAGGGTCGACCTGACCCACCCCTACCCCCGTCGGCTCGAACACGGGTCGGTAGTCCTCTTCTCGCTGGTAGTCCCGAGCTTCGTCTCGCGCGGGCCGTCCGTGCGCGCCCACTTCAGAGAACCTCCCCTTCGCTCGGAAGGCGTGGCCCTGGACGCCGTGCCGGCGGTAGGCCCCCTCGGGAGCATTGGCTTAGAGGATAAGACGGTGTTTTGAGCCGGTTGAGAACCACTTCCGCTAAAACCTCTTCCCCGGAGGTGTTTGCCAGCGTTTTGGGGCATCATACTCCTACTTCTGTCAGTATACCCTCCGCGGTAGAAGAGCGGTTTATTCTGGGCAGGTAGCGTGATTAATTTGTACTAGACAAAGATAGTCTAGATGCGTCATGACGGTGAGGCTCCCACGCGCGATCATATAGCTCGACGAGCGGGGCGTACGCCAATGAAAGGGGGTATGAGAACACCCATGCTAGCCACTATCGAGCGGACCGAGGGGCACTACGAAGTCCAGGAGGTGGACTTTGGCAGGGTCTACCGCTGGTATCCTGAACACATCAAGATCGACTGCGAGTGCGGCGAAAGGCTTGCGCTCACCGCCTCCTCCAGCCCCATCTGCCCCCGGTGTGGTACTAATCATGAGGCTGCCATCCGAGAAGCGATAAGCGCGGGGCGGTTGGAAGACCAAGCGCTGCACCCCTGGCGCTACAAGGACAGGAATCTCGAAGATACCGGTCTACCTTGCTGAGTCGAGAGATGGCGGGGGTCCTCACGAAGGATAGCCGATACCTCGCCTCGCAGAGGGACGGTAGAGGAGGACGAAGAACCTCCGCAGACGAGCGTCCCTCCGTTGCCGGTACTCCTCGGGCCATCCAAACCGGCGTCAGCGGAGAGACGTACGGCAGGGAGGACTGGCTGCCCCTGGCCTCCACCGATCCCGCCCTCTGGCTCAAAGAAGTTGATCGCCGGTGGTAGCAGCGGACCCCCGAAAGCGCCGTACATCCTGGGGACCGTCCCCGAACAGCAACGCCCCACCCTCCGACCGAGCACCATGGAGAGAGGGTGGTCGAGTCGCGCGCTCTCGTAGCCTTTGAGGACCAATACCGCACCTACAGGGAGTTTATCGCGAGCGCCATCCGGTGGCACCGCCCCCACGTGGAGGTGGCGGTGGCGGGGCTGGAGGCGCTAAAGGACGAGGTGGCACGCTTCGACCCTGATCTAGTTATCTGCAGCCGACCCAACACCCTCGATTCCAACGGTAGGCCCGCCTGGTTCGAGCTGCCTCCGGACCCTGAGCGGCTCGCCGAGCTCTGCCTCAACGGGCGCCGCTCGGAGATGGCAAACCCCGCCTTGGAGGAGCTGCTCCGGGCGGTCGACGAGACCGAGAGGCTCATTCGTACAAAGCCCTATTCCGCTAAGTGCTAGAGTAGCGATTATCGAGAAAGGGTTCCGTTCTCAGAAGGTTAGGGATATAGTTGTGCCTTAGCGTCTTAGTTGGGCGCGGGTCACGTACGGGAGAGCGAAAGGAGCAGACGCTGATGGCACGGGTCGACGAGGTAGCCGACGGGATCTACCGGATCAGTACTATGGATCCCGGCTTCTCCATAACCGTTAACCAGTTTCTCATCGAAGACGAACGTCCCACGCTGATCCACACCGGCATGTTCCCTATGTACGAGGACGTGCGTAAGGCCGTGGCCGAAGTCCTCGACCCGAGACGCCTCTCGTACGTCGTCTGCCCGCACTTCGAGGCCGACGAGTGTGGCGGCATGGGCCGCTTCGTCGCGGAGGCACCCGAAGCGGTGCTGGCTTGTAGTGATGCAGGAGCGATGCTCAACCTGACGCAGTGGGACTACGCGGGCCCCGTGCAGGGGTTCCGGGACGGCGAGGTAATAGACCTCGGGGAGCACAAGCTGCGTTTCCTCGAAACGCCGCACGTGCACCACTGGGATTCGATGATGGTGTTTGAGGAAACGACGAGCAGCCTCTTTCCCGCGGATCTCTACATACAGGGGGGCGACCAACCGCCCGTCGTGCGAGAGAACTTGGGCAAGGAGATGTGCCAAGGCTACCGCGAGGCCGGCATCTTCGCCGCGGAGGAGCCCGTGCTAAGGGTGGTGGATCGTATCGAGAAACTGGATCCGCAGTGGGT
>JALZFK010000147.1 GCA_030861585.1 Actinomycetota bacterium
CGCGAGCAGCACGCCGAACGCCAACTACGGGGCGCTGTTGAACACGTTTCAGCCTCTTCAGTCGCCTCTCTTCTCAACCGTTGTTGGACGTTTCCTGCCGCAAATGCGGCCCAGTACGTTAAACTAACTCCCGAGATGCCAAACCAGCGCGTTTATCTGGATCATGCTGCCACCACCCCCCTCGACCAGCGGGTTCTTGAGGCTATGCTACAGCATCTCAAGAACGGAACGGCCGCGACAAGGTTGCCACGTGGCAACCCTTCCTCCCTACACGCATCGGGCGTCGCTGCCCGGGAGGCCGTGGAAGAGGCCCGCGAGTCGGTGGCCCAGCTGTTGAAGGCCTCGCCCGAGGAGATAGTTTTTACTTCCGGCGGCACGGAGTCGGACAACCTGGCGGTGCTCGGCCTGGCCGCGGCGAGCCCTGAGAAGAGGCACATCGTGGTCTCGGCGATCGAACACGCGGCCGTCCGTGGTGCGGCTGCGCGCCTGGAAGCCACGGGCTACGAGGTGACTTGGCTCGGGGTCGATGCGGACGGGCTAGTCTCGTCCGACGACCTGAAAGGTGCCTTGCGCCCGGACACGGCCCTGGCCGCCGTGATGTGGGCTAACAACGAGATCGGCAGTGTACAGCCCGTCGGAGAGCTCGCCGGCGTCTGCGGTGAGGCGGGGGTACCGTTCCATGCCGACGGTGTCCAGGCGGCTGGCCGTGTCCCGATAGACGTCTCGCGCGTCCCCGTCTCCACGCTCGCTCTCTCGGCCCACAAGCTCTACGGTCCGCAGGGCGTGGGCGCCTTGTACGTGCGCGGGGGCGTAAGGCTCCGGCCGGTCCTCTTCGGTGGTGGGCAGGAGAAGGGTCTAAGGAGCGGCACCGAGAACGTTGTGGGTATTGCCGGCTTCGGCGAAGCGGCCCGGCTCCCCCTTGGGGAGCTCGAAGATCGGGCGCGGCACGAAGAAGCGTTGCGGGAGGTTTTGATCTCTGACGCCACTGCTCTCCCCGGCGTGCGGCTGAACGGCCACCGCGAAAAGCGACTCTCGAATAACGTGCACCTGAGCGTGATCGGGGTGGAGGCCGAAGCCCTCGTGCTGTACCTGGATGCCCTCGGATACGCCGTTGGCAGCGGCTCGGCCTGCGCCTCGAGCTCCGCTGGCCATAAAGCCTCCCCGGTCCTCCTCGCGATAGGCCACGGGGAAAGAGAAGCCCTCTCCGCCGTTAGAATTGCCGTAGGCAAAGGCACCACGCGGGCAGAGGTGGACGGCTTTCTCGAGGCCTTCTCCACTGCCGTCTCGCAACTGCGCGAGCTCTCGCCTCTGTACACGAGCTAAGAGCCGCAAGCCAACGACTAGAAAGAGACGATGCCTTACAAACCGCAGGTAATAGAACATCTCGTTAAGCCCCGCAACGTTGGCGAACTCGAATGCCCGAGCGGGATCGGGGAGTCGGGGGACGCTGTGTGCGGCGACGTCGCCCGTTTTACGGTTGGTATTTCGGCCAACCGCCTCGAAGAGGTGCGCTATAAGGTCTATGGCTGCACGGGGTGCATCGCTGCGGGTTCGGCGCTCTCGGAGCTCGTGAACGGCAAGCCCCTACTCGAGGCGGCGCGGGTGTCGAAAGCGGACCTCGAAGACGCTTTAGGTGGAGCGTTACCTGAAGGGAAGGAACACGCCTTCACGCTCGTCCTAGACGCGATCCACAAGGCCTTCGAGGACCACTGGAACAAGAAAGCGGGGACTATGCTGGTAGACGGAGACGGCGCGGGGGTGGGCGGTGGGTAAAGGCGTGGTCGTAGCCACGAGCGGCGGCGTGGACTCGGCTGTGACGGCCCTTCTCCTCAAGGAAGCCGGCTACGAGGCGGTGTGCGTGACCTTTCGCCTCCACGACGGCGAGAGGGGTAGCCGCTCGTGCTGTTCCCCGGATACGGTTCTCTTCGCCCGCGACACCGCCCACGGGATGGGCTTGCCGCACTTCACGCTCAACCTCAAAGAGCTCTTCAACAAGCGGGTCATGCAGGATTTCGTAGGTTCGTACGCTGTGGGTAAAACCCCGAACCCGTGTGTCTCGTGCAACGCCCACGTCAAGTTCCACGCGGCCTCCTTCCTCGCCGACGAGCTCGGGTTCGACCACGTCGCGACAGGGCACTACGCCCGGATCGTCGAGGAACCCAGTGGGGTAACGATGGCTCGGCCCGTAGACGCCAGGAAGGATCAGACGTATGTGCTCTGGCCCGTGCCGAAGGAGTTCCTGTGGCGCGCACTCTTCCCCTTGGGAGAGCACCATAAGGAGGAGGTGCGTCGCATTGCCAAAAGTAGGGACCTCGCGGTCGCGTACACCCCGGAGAGCCAGGACATCTGCTTCATCCCGGACGGCAACTACCGTCGCTTTATCCGCAAAAAGGTTGCGGCGGAGCCCGGCGATATCGTGGACCAGGAAGGGCGTACCCTTGGGCGGCACGCGGGTGTAGTCGACTACACTATCGGTCAGCGGCGTGGGATCGGGATCTCCGCTTCCACACCGCTCTACGTGACCGAGGTCCGCCCGCAGACCAAACAGGTTGTCGTCGGACGTCGCAAGGACCTAGAGGTGCGAGAGATCCGCGTAGGTGGTCTCAACTGGTTCCTGGACCCCAAGGAGACCGAAGCGGTGCAGGTGCGCTACAACAGCTCGCCCGTGCCCTGCGAACTGGAGGATGCGGGCGGTGAGATCCGTGCGCGTCTTACGGAGCCGGTATTGGGCATAGCGCCCGGGCAGTCAGCAGTCTTCTATAACGGCGACAAGGTGGTCGGTGGTGGGGTGGTGCACGGGGGCACGTAGGGTTCTGGGGGCGCCGTTGCGCGGCGGGCGAAGAAGCGTGCGACGGTTGTATAATGGCTACTAATCACGCGGGAAAACCGTTGGAGGTGCGGCAGGGTTGCTGGAAGTGTTCGTAGAGGTGGCGAGGGGAGCGTTCTTCGTAGCGCTCGCCGTGGCGTTTCTGGTGCTGGCGTGGATGTTCATGCGGCTCGCTAGGATCTTCTCGACCACCGAGAAGACGTTGAAAGAGGTCTCCGAGCAGGTCGTGCCGCTCTTGGGCAAGACGCACATGACGGTGGATAACATAAACAGCCAACTCGGTACGCTCGATGAGGCCGTCGGCGACGTTGCAGGGATCACCGACGAGCTCGACCAGACGACGACCGTGATCACCCGCGGCGTCCGTGGCGGGGTCATCAAGGTCTCCTCCGCCACAGCTGGGCTTTCGAAGGGCATCAGCGCCTTTTTCGGCGGCTCGAAGGATCAAACGGAGGTCCCGGACAGGGCCGCGGAACCGCCGAAGGGGGGAGCCTGAAGGTGCCTGGCTGGGGAAAGCTAATCGCGGGCGCTGTGATCGGGGCAGCGGGCGCTTTGTACGCGACGAATGAAGAGTTCCGCAAGGTACTGCCCGAAAAGGCGCGTGACCTGCCCATAGCGGTCCGACGGCGCTTCGAGGCAGCCACTGCGGCGGCCCGGGAGGCTTCGGCACTCCGTCGGGCGGAAATCTTGCGCGAGCTAGAGGCACACGGTGAGGACCACGCCGGGCGTAGGCCTCTGGAAGCGCGGCAGGGTATGTCGCCCGAAGCTCCGATCTCCCGGCCGACCAAGGAGCCCGCGGTAGGCAGAGAAGACGTTTAGGAAGCCACGGAAGAGGAGGCCCATTTTGGCAAGGGCAGACGCCGTCGAATATACGTACCTGACGCTCCCGTCGGACAGGGATCTGAGTTCCTGTATTGGTCTCGTGGTCGCGGGTCTTGCGGCCAGGGCTAAAATAGGGGTCGCGGCCCTCGAAGAGGCGGTCGAGCTGCTCGAAGGCCAGCAGGTTGCGACCGGACCGACCCGATACCGCTTCTCCCTTATGGAAGACGGCTTGCTCGCGGAGGTCGAGGACAAAAAGTCGGCCGTGGTCCGGGGCGAGCCCGACTGGCGCACCGTGGTAGAGTTGGTCTCGTGACAACGAAGCGCTATCGGCGACCCGATAAGGCGCGCACCAAGCGCTTGCTCGCACGCTACCATAAGCACGGCGACCAGAAGGCGCGGGAGCAGGCCATTCAGGAGCAGCTCCCGCTCGTCGAGTTTTTGGCACGCAAGTTCGCCGGCCGCGGCGAGCCGGTCGAGGATCTCGTGCAGGTGGCCTCGGTTGGGCTCATAAAGGCGGTGGACCGCTTCGACGTCGACCGCAACATCGAGTTCTCCACCTACGCTACCCCGAACATTCTGGGCGAGATCAAGCGCTACTTCCGCGATAAAGGTTGGGCGATGCGGGTGCCTCGTGGGTTGCAGGAGTTGAGGCAGTCCGCCAAGGAGGCTATCCGCGACAACACCGTGAAGACCGGTCGCTCACCAACCATCCAGGAACTCGCCGAGACCTTGGGCTCCGACGTCGAGAGCGTCGCCGAAGCTTTGACGCTCGGGCGTGCCTATAATACCGCGAGTCTCGATGCGCCCGTGGGCCAAGATGACCGGGAAGGCGATACCATAATGGATCTGCAGGCCGACGAGAACTCCCCGATAGAGGGACTCGAGGACAAGATCCTCTTGCAAAAAGCGATCCAAAGCCTCAAAGGTCAGCAGCAGCAGATCCTCAAGCTGCGCTTCAACGAAGGCAAGACCCAGACCGAGATCGCCGAGACCATCGGCGTTAGCCAGATGCACGTCTCACGTCTGCTCCGGCGCGCCCTCGACGACCTGAGGCACCAGCTCGGGGAGATGGGCGAGCTGGAAAACAAAGTCTGAAAAAGTACAATAGCCCCTATGCTAAGCCAGGACATAAGGAAGAAATACCTCGACTTTTTTGAACAGCGAGGCCACCAGCTGTACCCGAGCTCGTCCCTCGTCCCGCACAACGATCCCACGGTCCTCCTCACCACGGCCGGCATGCAGCAGTTCATCACATACTTCACTGGCCAAGAGCGCCCGCCACACCCCCGTGCCACCAGCGTCCAGAAGTGCTTCAGGACCGTGGACCTTGAGGAGGTTGGCGACCCGACGCACCTCACCTTCTTCGAGATGCTCGGCAACTTCTCCTTCGGCGACTACTTCAAAGAAGAGGCTATCGAATGGGCGTGGGAGTTCCTGACCGAGGAGCTAAAGCTCCCGCCCGAGCGGCTCTGGATCACGATCTTCGAGGGAAACGAGGACGCTCCCGAGGACTTGGAGGCAAAAGAGCACTGGATCCGCTGTGGTGTCCCCGAGGAGCGCATCTTCGGCCTTCCCAAGAGCGAGAACTGGTGGGGGCCGCCCGGCGATACGGGTCCCTGCGGGCCGTGCTCAGAGGTTTACTACGACTACGGCGAAGCGTTTTCCAAAGGGGACCCTTTCACCGACCCGAAGTATGGTCCAGGTGGCGGCAAGGGAGACCCGCGCTTCATCGAGATCTGGAATCTCGTCATTAACCAGTACGAGCAGCTCAAGGACGGCACGCTCAAGCTGCTGGACAAACCCGGCATAGACACTGGCATGGGGCTGGAACGTACCGCCGCCGTCGCCCAGAACGTCCGCTCCGTCTACGAGACCGACCTCTATGCGCCCATCTTTGACCGGATACGGGAAGAGACCGGCATCAACCTCGGCATCTCCGAAGAGACGGACCGGGCCCTCTACGTCCTCGCTGACCACGCCCGCGCCATGGCTTTCCTCATCGCCGACGGCGTTCGGCCCGGCAATCAGCGTCACGAATACGTTCTTCGGCGCATAATACGTCGGGCCACGTTGCAGGCTTATTCGCGGCTAGGGATGGGGGCCGAAGGGGTAGCGGGGCTTGCGGAGATCGTGGTTGACCACATGGGTAGCTTCTACGAGGAGTTGGAGCAAGCACGGGAGGACATTCGACGCGTGGTGACGCCGGAGGCGGAGCGTTTCGTCGAGATCTACGACTCTGGCATGGGATTGCTGGAAACGGAGATCCGTCGCCTTCCCGGCGGAAACTTCCCGGGTGAGGTGGCATTTACGTTACACGACACTTACGGTTTCCCGGTCGAGGTGACGCGGGAGGTGCTCGCGGATAGAGGCATCTCTTTGGACGAGGCGGGTTTCGATAGGGCTATGCGTCGACAACGCGAGCGGGCACGCGAGGCGTTACAGGGCCACGAGAGGCTCGTGGCGGCGTTCCGGGACCGAGAGATAAAGAGCCGCTTCGTGGGGTATGAGCGGGAACAGGTCGAAACCAGGATACTCGCTATCGAGGAGGCACCGGGATCCGAGGGGGAGTTGAACGTGGTCCTGGCCGAGAACCCATTCTACGCCACGGGCGGGGGGCAGGTAGCGGACGAGGGTTGGATCTCTTCGGAGAACGGCCAGCTCGAGGTCTTCGACGTGGTCCCGGCCGGGGACTACCAAGTCCTACGCACCAGGGTGGAGCGCGGCACGTTCGAGGCCGGCGACCGGGTAACCGCCTCCATAAACCGGGTGCGCCGCCAGCAGATCGAAGCCAACCACACCGCCACCCACATCCTGCATTGGGCTTTACGTGCGGTCCTCGGCAAGGATGTCGTGCAGGCCGGGAGCTACGTAGGACCCGACCGCTTGCGCTTCGACTACCGCCACGCCGGCAACGTCGAAGAACACGACCTTAGACGCATACAGGAGTTGGGGCTTCTCAAGATCACCGAAAACCAACCCGTCCGCTACTACACTACCACCCTGGAAGAGGCCCGCAACTTGGGGGCACTGATGCTCTTCGGGGAGAAATACGGCGACCTCGTACGCGTCGTCGAGATAAACGGTTTCTCGCGCGAGCTGTGCGGTGGGACCCACGTTCGGAGCACGGCGGAGGTAGGTGCGTTCAAGATCATCTCTAACAAAAAGCACGGCGCCGACCTCTACCGGATCGAGATCCTCACCGGCCGCGAGGCGCTCTACTACCTCATCGGCGTCACCGACACGGCTGAAAAGCTCGCTGGCGCTCTGCGCATTGGCGTCGAAGGGCTTCTCGAAGCAGTCGAAGGGTTGCAAGAAGAGGTGCATGAGGCTCGCGAGGTCGCAAGAGAGGCGACTCTGAAGAGGGGACTCGAAGAGGTAGGCTCCCTCGTCCAGAGCGCCGAGCGGATGAACGGGGCCGAGGTCGTAACCGGGCAGGTCGTGGCGGCGGACGTCAAGGGCCTTAGGCAGATCTCCGACGACGTAAAGAACCGTCTTTCGGGGCCGTCGGCTGTGGTCTTGGCCGCGGCTTTAGGGGACAAGGCGGTCCTCGTCGCGAACCTCCACCCCGACGTCTCCCGCAGGGTCGGGGCCGGCGAGATCGCGAAAGAGGTATCTGGCATCCTCGGCGGCGGCGGGGGCGGTGGTCCTACCATGGCTCAGGCTGGCGGCGGTGAGGTGGCCGCCATCCCGGAGGCGCTCCTCAAGGCGAAAGATGTGCTGGGCCAGAGGCTTGCCGATCCCGACTTCGCAAAGGGCTAGCGCTGGTCACGGACGGCTTGCCCGGAAAGATAGGCGCCTTGGACCTTGGCGAGGCTTACAGCGGGGTAGCGATCTCCGATGCTGGCGGCTTCCTCGCCCGGCCTCTAGAAGTGATCCCTTCGGACCAATTGGTAGAGTACCTCGGTACACTCTTAGCGCAGGAGGGCATAGCGGAGGTCGTCGTGGGCCTACCGAAGACCCTCGGTGGCGAGGTTGGCTTTCAAGCGAAGCGGGTCCTGGCTAAACTCGGTACCCTGAGAGATACGTTCCCTACGGCGCGTTTCGTAGAATGGGACGAGCGCCTCACCACTCGCTTAGCCCGCTCTTCGCGAAGCGAGTCCCGCTCCACCCCACGCAAAAGGGGACCAAAGGAGCGGGTAGACCACTTGGCGGCCGCTGCCATGTTGCAGGAATACCTGGATCGAAGGGAGACGTTTGAGGCGGTACGACGAGGTCCGTAGGCGCGCTCTAGAGGGCCTCCACATGCTCCTCGAGGGCCTGCGATCTGCGGGGGCGTCTCCATCACGACGGCGCAGGCCAAACAAGCGGCCTCGCCAGCACAAGTCTTCGGCTGGGCCCCTCTTGCTCAAAGTGCTGCTCTTACTCGGCGTCCTCTACTTGCTCACGAGCGTGGTATTTAGCGGGGGAGAGGACGCGCCTGAAACGGTCATGGTCGAGGAGGGGGATACCCTAGCTAGGGTTGCCGACAAACTCGAGGAAGCCGGTGTGATAGGCAGTCCCACCCTCTTCAAGCTCCGGGCCCGTATACGGGGCGAAGGCACGCAGATAAAGCCCGGCGAGTACCAGTTCGAACCCGGCGAGGGCGGAGACGAGATCCTCAAAAAGCTGTCTGCTGGTGATTCGATTTCGAACTTCACTATCACCATCCCCGAAGGCTTAACGCTTAGTCAAACCGCGCAGGCGGTCGCTGAGCAGAGCGACATACCCGCCGAGGAGTTCGAAGCAGCGGCCAGGAAGACCGACTATGGGTACGCCTTTCTCGGCGATCCGGCCATTCAGACTACTGAGGGCTTTCTCTTCCCCCAGTCGTACGGGTTCGAGAAGGACACTGACGCCTCCCGAATCGTTGATCGGCTCCTCGAGCAGTACCTCGTAGAGACCAGGGACCTGGATCTCATCGAGGCAAAGGACCGCATAGATTTAACAGAGTACGAGCTCATCACGGTGGCGTCCTTAATCGAGAAAGAGGCCGCTACTCCCGAGGAACGTCCGCTGATAGCCAGCGTGATCTACAATCGCATCCGTGCCGGTATGCCCCTGCAGATAGATGCTACGATACAGTACGCGTTAGGCAAGCCCAAGGAAGAGCTCACACTCAGTGACCTAGGGGTCGATTCTCCTTACAACACCTACGCGAACTCCGGCCTTCCACCCGGCCCCATCGCCAGCCCAGGCCGAGAAGCCATAAAGGCCGCACTCGAGCCCGCAAAGACCGATTACCTCTACTACGTGCTCGAAGCCGATAGTAAAGAACACTTCTTCACCGAT
>JALZFK010000154.1 GCA_030861585.1 Actinomycetota bacterium
GAGCCGGGCGGTCCGGGCGTTCGGGTAGACTCCGCCCTTCGCGAGCCGGGCGTCGTGCCAGAGTCATACGACCCGCTCTTCGCCAAGCTTATCGTGCGGGGCGCAGATCGAAGGGATGCCATCGGACGTCTCAGGCGGGCGCTTCGGGAGTTCACGATCGAGGGCATCGCCACTACCCTGCCGTTCTTCGAAGCGATTCTGGATGATGAGGCGTTCGTAAGGGGTAGCTACACGACAGGGTTTATAGCGGAACGGCTCGGGGGGTTGAGGATCGAGGCGCACCCGATGGGGGAGGCGAGCGGCGGAGCGGAGAAGAGGTCGCGGGAGATCGAGGTCGAGGTCAACGGCAAGCTCTTCCGCGTGAAGGTATATGCGGAGGAGGCCCAGTGGGAGGGTGCGAGGGCGCCGGTGCGGCGGCGCGGGAGAGAGCAGGGGCGAGGAGCGGCCGTGGCTGAGGGCACGATAGTGGCGCCGATGCAGGGGACCATCGTGAAGGTGTTCGTAGAGAAGGGGCAAGAGGTTATGGTCGACGATCCGGTATGCCTCCTGGAGGCGATGAAGATGGAGAGCGAGATCCGGACCAAAAAAGACGGCGTGGTCTCGGCGGTCCTTGTCGAGGCCGGCAAGACCGTGCGCTCCGGCGATCCTCTCGTCGTCTTGGAATAGCTCTCCCGGCCCTTATCTAGGAATGGCCGAACACGCGGCGGATTTCGAATGGCGCGGCGAGGGCGAGGGCGCCGAGGTGGTGCTCTACGCTCCCAACCCCGCCGTCGCCGACGCGGCTTTCGAACAAGCCCTACCCGCGGCCCGGCTCCCCGGAGTGATAAGCCCCGTCTACGCCGCCGCTTCGTCGCGGGAGCTGCGCCTCTCGCGCGACTTCGGTTGGGTTGCGGCTTCGAGCACGCACGTAGCCCCGGACCTCACGAGTGTGCCGGAGTGGGGTCTCCTGCTCGTCGCCGATGCGCTGATCGAGAGTGTCTCGGGAACGCCCGGGGAGGTGCCACGCCTGATCTCTCGCAGGCTCTCCGAGGTGACGTTGCCGAGCTTGGACACCGCAGACGTACGCAGGATCTCGGAATCCGACGCGTACTGGGCCGCCGAGGAGGGCCTAATCGAGGAGGAGGACCTGCTGTTCCTTACCCCGTCTGCCGGCGACGCCGACGCTTTAGGCCGGCGTTCTATTTCCGCGGGGGCGCAGGATTGGACGAGACCCGGAGAATTACACGCCTTTCGGGTGGCGGATATCCTGGACCCCCAGGGTGCCGGAGAGATGGGGCTCGAGGTGGGAGCCCTCGCCCTCGTGATCTCCGCAGGGGCCGAAGACCTTGGCCGGCTCGCCTTCGCCGGTCACCGCGAGCGCATCCTCGCGAGAACCATTAGCGGCGATTTCGACCCATCGGTTGACCTTCCCACAGCGTTAGTGGAGACCGAAGAGGCCCGAGATCTGCTGGCCGCGTCTGGTGCCATGATGAACTACGCTGCCGCACGCGTGGCGCTAATCGTCTACGCCCTCCGGCGGGCGCTCAGAGTAGACGTTGGGGCCTTACGTCTCCGGGCGGCCTGGAGGGTTGGGGGTGCCGAGGAGCGAAACGGAGCGGTTCTCCACCGCAGTGGGGTCGCGGCGGCTGAGGACGGAGAGGCACTAGTTTCGGGGCGGACGATCGCCGTGGGGACAGGTGGTATGCTGGGGAGTGCGCCGCCTTTCGCAACCCCCGAGCAGGACGGACGTTGGCCTTGGGAGGAGGCGGGTGTTCTCGTGCAGTGGGCGATACTGGAGCCGTTGGGCAACCTCGTATAACCAAACGCGTGGCAGGTTCGTCTACATTGGTTAGGTGGGGCGTTGCGGCTTACCCGCTAAGGGAGTGTTTGGTCGGCTGGTCGATGGCCACGCACCTGAGGACCGAGTTCGTCGTGGACGCCTTGCAGATGGCGATCGCGAGTCGCAAGCCGACTCCTCCGGGCCTTGTGCACCACTCGGACCGCGGGGTGCAGTACACCTCGCTGTCCTTCGGCGAGCGACTGGAGGATGAGGAGCTCATCCTGTCGATGGGGCGGGTAAGCAGCCTACGACAACACCCTGGCCGAGTCGTTCGTCGTTACGCTAATAACGGAGTTGCTTTACCGGGCGTCGTGGCCTACCCGGCAGGCGGGGAGGACGCCGATCTTCGAGTACATAGAGGGTTCTATACACCCGCAGGAGGCGCTCTTCTCTCGGCCACCTAAGCCCTGCGGGGTTCGAGGAGGTTAAACTGACAGAGGCCGCTGCGTTACGGGAATATGTCTACCGTACCGGTCAAGTCCAGCCTCTAAGCCCGATTTGAGCCCATATGTGGTCTTTCAATCGACTTTTTCAACAGGTTCGACCGTTTTTGGTACACCCTCTCGTGAGGGCAAGGGATTTCCTTTACCTGCGCCTAATACTCATAGAAACGAGATTCCTGGAGCTCGCCTTCTGGACAACTCATCCTAGAAATCTGGGTTACTTTCTGAGCGTTGTGTCTACCCACAGCGAGTATGCGTCGGACATACTGCCAGCACTATATATGGTGAAGGTGTCCCCATGTCCTCCGGCACTACTATAATGACTACTACACAGGTTTATAGAGTTCCCGACGATAGATAGATGGAGGGGAAAGAACATTGGGCGAGCATAGAAACCCTTATCTTACGGTCGTCACCGTATGGATCGTCTCGTCCTTCTGGTTGGCTCTGATGATATCGTTTCCGATCTTCTATGTGATCCTCTTCCTACTTATCTTATCTCTCTTCTTGGTCCTTAGTAGATGTCTGGTATCTAAGGCATTCAACAGGAAGCTTGCTATCCAAGACCTTGCAAAGAACCTGCTTTCGGAGGCCCAACTTCTTTCGGTGAGGACTTTCGATGACTTTAGGAAGGTCTCCGCACGAGTTTCGACTTGGTGGTTACGCAGGGAAGCCCAAGTACAAGAGGAGATGATTCGCAAACACGAGAGGAAAGCTAAGAAGAGGGAGAAGCTAAAAGAGTTAAAGCAGAAGAGGAAGGCAAGACCGGAAGATCTCCTCTCAGGGGATCATGAGCATACAAAGAGCTTCTAAACGATCAACACAGTGCTAAGGACCAGTAAGGGGCTTTACGGGCGGATGCAAGCCTCCTAAGGAAGGTTTTCGCTGTCGTTCTCCTCAGTAAGTAGTCCAACCGATAAGAACAGGGAGATACAAGATCTTCTTTTAGGTGCCCTCTGGTCTCTTTATCTGCGCTTAGGATAGTCTAGAAAGAAGCCAAAGAGACAGTGAGCGGCTAAAATGGGTCAAAGCTTGCGTTAGAAGGCTGAATCTACGCAAGATCTCGGATTTGGATCACAGAGAAAATCCCCTTCTAGATAATCTCGCAGGACATCCGCGGGCTCGATGTCATGGACGTCAACGGCGAGCAAATAGGAAGCGTCGAGGACCTATACCTCGACGCTCGAGAAGAAGGCCTTGTGCGTGCTGTGCGCTTCCTAGATGTAAGCGCCGGGGGCTTCCTCGGGATGGGAAAGAAGCACTTCCTGGTACCGGTGAGGAGGTTAGTCGCGGGGTGGGCGAGGAAGACCGGGTGATAGTTAGCCAGCACCGAGACAAGGTGGTGGGCTCGCCGATTTCGAGGCCGAGGAGGTGCCCAACGAGGACTTCCAGCGTGCTATTCGGGCCTACTACGGACTTAGCTAGCCGGAAGGGTAGCACCTACCTATATATGCCGTCCCCTAAATCTTGCGCCCATCTTAAGGGCAGGTTGTCCCTATTTACTCGAGCCGAGGCGAGCACCTTTTCGGTGTCTCAGGATATGCAAAAGGGCCGAAGCCCTTGAGGAGCCTCTATTCACGAAATGCCGAGAAGGGGTCTCTTCCCGGAAACCGCGTTTGTTGGAAGCCACGCACCAGGTCTGCTCCTAATAGATGCTAAGAGGGTGGGCAGGGGGTTTGTTGCCTCCCCGATACGTAGTGCCTCCCCTAATACGCAAGATGTTGCGCCTCGACGAAATCACCCTTCACTACACCGGCGCGGGTAGCTAGGCTACCCTTTACGCCAACATAGCGGAGGGGGCATATATGCACTATAGCGAGGAGCTGGCAGAGTTCGAGCGGCGCCTGCTGGGGCATATCGAGCGGCGGTCGGAGCGCCAGTCCGAGTGGAGACGTCTTAGGTGCCTCCAACGCCATCGACAGCTGTACCGGCTGGGGGTAATCACACTCGGTTTGGGTCTTGCTCTTATTATTGGCGTGGTGGTTGTTTTCGCCGTCCTGCTGTTGCTGCTATAGCACCAGTCACTTCTGTTCCCGTGTTAAGATCATCTATTACATCTCCTCTCATTTCTACCTTGCTAGCTATGACTCCCTTGATTCTTATGCGGCCCGTCGAAGCAGCCGTACAGGGCGCGCTGTCGGCTTGAGCGCCCGTAGGGGCACGCGAAAGTGATATAGACTGTCTCTCATTACGTACTCCACTTCGTCGAAGACGGCATCGAGCAAGCCGAGCACCCGCCGGTTCTCTCCGAGCACTTGGCCGCTAAAGGTCTCAACGCCCCTGAGACGGGCTTTCTCAGCAATCTCAGCGAGGAGCACCTTTCCCACCCCCTTCGATTGCCACTCGTCTTCTATGACGAAGGCCACCTCGGCATCGCCGCTATCCGCGAGTTTCGCATACATAGCGTGGCCGACGATCTCCTCGTTCTCTGCGACGGCGAAGAGAGATTCCTTATCGTAATGGTCCACGTCCAACATAAGGTCTAGCATCC
>JALZFK010000183.1 GCA_030861585.1 Actinomycetota bacterium
GTCGCGCTTTACGTGTGGCTCTTCGTCAGCGGCGGCTTGGGTATGGCGTTCACGACCTTGTTCGTTACTTGGCGATGGGTGGCTTGAAAGAGCTGTCAGCAATCAGCAAGGGTAAAGCCAGAGATTCGGCTCAACTATTTGTGAGACTTTGATTTTGAGACGGGTTTTGATCCAGTAGTTCTTGCGGAAAGCCCACGTTTCTATAGGGAGGGGAAAGTGTTCAAAGCATAGCATATCCTCCTTATGGCCGGTTAGTACAGAACAGTAAAAACATGTTACCGCGTATTGTGGGAAGCCTGAGAAAAGGATTTCGGAGGCAAAGGACCGATTTTACTGCAAGGTCAGTGCTGCTATAGCCGGCGATTTATAGCGAGGTCTGCGCTATGGAGTACTGTATTCTGGGCCATGTGGATCGTATCCTCGCGTGGGACTAAGACATAGCCAATCAACGGTGCGCTAGGTACGAGAGAAGACATAAGTCCAGCGGCCTCGTAAATCGGGGTTCTGGGAACAGGGCAAAAAGGCTCGCGCAAAGGGTGGAAGGTTACAGTTCCAGGAGAGCCATACCAAACGTAGCGGTATGCAATTTAGTCGTTGAACTACCGCGAGAACGCTCGGTTACTTGATGCTATGTGAGTCACCAAGCTAACTTTGCAGAGCAAGCTTGCAGAGCAAGCTGAGCTATCGTTGATAGCTGCAGAGGCCAAGCTTATTCGTGACCTCATGCTTTTTGGTCACGAACGTGTAGCTATTCTCCGAAGTGCAAGCTCACACCGCTTCGTCGAGAGCGCGGTCTAGCCTGATAGGGGAGGTGTGAACGGAGTTCGGGTACGAGTCCGAAAGCAATCCCACCAAACGTGGCGACAGGTTTTGGTCGAAGAGCACTTTCACTCACGAAGTTAGTACGTTTAGTAAGGCGATGACGCCGAAGCCGAGTATGATCGTCCCCGAGGCGCGATTCACCCAACGCAGCATACCGGTACGTAGCTTGGAGCGGAACAGGCTCACGCCTCCGCTTAAGAAGAGCCACCACAGCCCCGACCCTGAGAACACACCCACGACCAGCGTCGCCGCCGCGTAACCAGCGCTCGTCTCGGCTACCCCCATTCCTGCGAAGATGGCCGCGAAGGACAAGATGGTCAGGGGGTTGGTCATCGTCAAGAAGAACGTGGTTGCGTACACCCCCGCTAATACACTAGAGGATCCATCCTTCTTGGTCTCGCGTTCGGTGGGTCTCTGCAGAAAAGTCTTTGAGCCCAGGTACAAGAGGAACACTCCACCTACGAGGCGCAACCAGGGCTGGTAGTGGACCAAGAAACTGCTAATCGAGATCAGGCCAAAGGCGGCCAGGCCACCGTAGACGGCGTCGGCGGAGGCCGCCCCGAGGCCGCACGAGAAACCCGAGGCGCGCCCCTCGGCCAACGTTCGCTTGATGCACAACACACCTATGGGACCGATCGGTGCCGCGATCGAAAAACCAATTAATAACCCGCGAATTAGAGTACCGAAAAGGTCCATCCCACCCCCCTTGAGCTTTCCTAGCGCTTTCGTTTATGAGAAAAGTCCGGGAGCTTACCGCAAGCATGCGTGCCAGGAGACACATACGAGCCCTCGGTGCAAAGGTTCGGCGGCTGGAGCAGCCGGGAGAACGGCTACCGCTGTCGGAACTCGAACGGGGGGTGGAATATGATCGCGATGGCACCTGATGTTACCCCGATCGCTGGCTCAGGTCCACGTCTTCTGTCGGTGGGAAAAAGAAACGGACGGGTAGTCGAGGAAGACGATGATCGGGGTTACGAGGAGTGCGAGTTGCGGGCTTCTAGCAGGAGCAGCAGGATCAGGACGACTTCGTCTGCCGCGGAGATGTACCCGGTAGGGGTGCGTAGCCCGATCGCGAGCCAGAGCACAAAGGTCAGCGTCGTGTACCCGATCAGCAGCCATCGCGCGACGTGACGGTAGGGCGAAAGTTGGGGGATCGGCAGGGATAGCGCTGCCAACAGCGTAAGGTATCCGAGGCCGTTCAGGATGAACATCGGGTCGGGGAAATTGAGCGAAAAGTGAATGAAAGCCGCAACGAGCGTGAGGACGACGATCCCGATCCGGAGCGCTAGGCTCGTGGATGTGCTCGAAGAAGTTATGCAGATCACTCTCCTAATTTTCGTGACTTATCAGAGACGTCCTGCCCGGAGAACGTCCATTTCGCGGTGTTCCGTCCGGGGTGTTTCGGTAGCAAGGCGACAGCTGCTACCAGCAGGGCCAGGGCTGCCAGGAGGCCCCCGATCCAGTAGGGCGCCGGGACGCCGAGGTGGTCGAAGGCGAGCCCTGCAATCAGCGGTCCCAGGATCAAGGTCAGGCTGAGGATGGCTTGCTGGCCGCCCATGACTTTGCCCTGCTCGCGTCCAGAGACGCGACGCGAGATCAGGGCCGTCAAGGAGGGGATGGCGAGCCCGATACCCACCGCCAGCGTACCCACGACCGGGTAGAGCATCCAACCGGAGGGAACGAGCGCCATCAGGCCGAGGTCGAGAGCCATCAGCGAGAGACCGCTGAGCAGGAGCCCTTCCTCGCCGAAGCGTGGCTGTAGCCTCCCGAGCAGCACGCCCTGCGTGAGCACGGCGCAAACACCGACGAACGCGAAGAAGAAGGCGTTGCCGGTAGCATCCCACCCGAAGCGCACGTTGCTAAAGAGCGGGAAGTTGGTCAGGAGCCCCGCGAAGGATAAGTTCAGCAAGAAGACCGCGAGCAGCAGCGCCCGGATGCTACCCATCGTTAGCACGCTACTCAACTGCGAGACCGGGTTGAGGTAGAGGATCGGGGTCGGCGCTCGGCGCTCAGTCGGGAGCGATTCCGGCAGGATGAAGAAACCGAACGCCACGTTGCAGAGAGCCAGCGCGGAGGCGGCGAAGGCCGGGGCGCCAAGAGAGTGGAGGCTCAGCAGTCCGCCGAGGGCGGGGCCGGCTATAAGACCGAGCCCGAAGGCCGCTCCGATCAAGCCCAAGCCCCTGGCGCGAACTTCGGGCGAGGTGCTGTCGGCGATGTAGGCTTGAGCGGTCGCCGGGGTCCCGGCGGCGACGCCGGCCATAGCGACGGCCGCGACCAGCAAAAGGAGCGTGTCGGCCAGCCCGAGCAACAGGTAGGCGAGCGACGCCCCGAACAGGCAAAGCAAGAGCACCGGGCGGCGTCCGGCGCGGTCCGAGAGGCCACCCAGGAAGGGACTGCCGACGAACTGCATCGCCGCGTACAGGGAGCTTAGCAGGCCGACCAGCGCGGCGCCCGTCGCGTGCTGCTGCACGTAGAACGGTAGGAGCGGCACCACAATCCCGTACCCCATCATATCCACGAAGACCGTGACGAAGAGGAACAAAAGCGGCGATCTGTACCTCATGCGTCGCACCGTCTCACAGCGCCACTACCTTGCTCCGCACCGCTTGATCAGGCGCCGCGTCTCCTCCAGCACCGCCCGAACAACAGGAACTTCCGCGTTGGCGTAGATGGGCTGACCGAACTCGATCCTAGCGGAGACGCCGTACAACGTGGGCGCGAGCATCTGGAGCGTGGCGGCGATCCACTCGCGGTCTTCCTTTCGGCGGCGCAAGAAGGACAGGGGATTGCGTAAAGCGGCGGGGGAGAGCACCCCGCTGACGACGGCCGGGACGATGGTGAGGTCCGGCACGAGCCGGGTAAAAAGGTCCACGCTCGCCGACCAGCGCTCGAGCGCCTTGATGGCGCCAGGGAGCACCGCGGGGTCCGGTTCGATGCGTCCGCCGGGGAACGTCAGGACCGCACCGCCACCTCTTAAGTGTCGGGCCGTGGCCCGGATGAGCCCGAAGCGTCCGGGAGATGTCTCCGCCACGGTGAGCAGGTGCCGCGAGGTGTTCGGGAGCGCATCTAGGAACGGTCGCTCCGCCGCTACCACGCGCAGGTCGGGCCTAGGTATCGTGGCGAACAGGGCGACGGTGTCGGCCAGTCCCGGATGGTTCGCTACGAGCAACAACGGACCCTTCCGCGGCACGTTCTCCCGGCCCGCGACCTCCAAATGACGCACCATCTTCTCCAGCGCCCAGGCGCCGCCCGCTTCGAGTCCCGACTGGCCGACGATACGATCGTAAGCCGCGACACGGCGCGCTAGGCGCCGTGCTGGGATCCAAGATAGCAACTCCAGGAGATGCCCGACTCCGCTGCGGCGCAGCTCAGCAAGGCCGAAGGCGGACAGCAGATCATCGACGCACACCCGCGTGAGCCTATTAACCTGCTCCAGATGCCTCGATTCGGGCACACGAGCCAGGCTTGCGGCGGGCGGTTGAGGTACGTTATCCAACATGCCGTCCCGGTATCGTTTCCATGATATACCCTGATGTGCGCAAGTTCCGGATGGTTTATTTGTCACCGAAAGGGATTCGACCTCGACTCAGGCCTCTATCCTGGGCCAGCATCGCGGTGACGCAGGATCTCGACGGCCGAGCCTGCTAGGACGGTATCGTCCAGTCGCACGTGCGGCTTGGCGACCTTAACGCGTACGGTCTCCACCGAGGGGTACTCTTCCAGGATCGCGGCGGCTACCCTTTCGGCTACCGTCTCGGTCAGGTTGACGGGCGGCCCTTCGACGATCTGCTTGGCCCGCCGGTGGACTTCGCCGTAGTCCACCGATCGCGCCAGGTCATCGGAACGCCCCGCAGGTCGCAGGTCGAGACGCAGCTCGATGTCTACGATAAAGGGCTGCCCCAGATCGCGTTCGGCGGCCATCGTCCCATGGCGGCCGTGGAAGACCATGCCCTCCAGCAGTATACGATCCTCGCTCGTCGCGTTTTTTTCGCTGCGATCCATCCGGCGCAGTATGACAGGCCGTGGACGCTCGTGTGGAGCCAGCCAACCATGCTAACCTTCAACCGAGAGGACTATGAGGAGGAAGAGATAACTCGTCCAACCGTCACCGTGAGCTATGCCCAGACGCTCGATGGTCGCTTGGCGACCGCGAGCGGCAGTTCGCGTTGGATCAGCTCCCCTGAGTCGCTGCGCTTTACCCACGCCCTGCGCTCGGAGCATGATGCAATCATGGTCGGCGCCGGTACGGCATGCAAGGACGACCCACGCCTGACGGTCCGCCTCGTTGCTGGTGAAGATCCTCTACGCGTTGTGGTGGATAGTACTTTACGCACGCCTTTGACCGCCGCGGTGCTCGCGAACGGGGCGGCCAAAAGCACCGTCCTCGCCGTAACGGCGCGTGCCCCCGCTGATCGCTGCGACGAAGCCTGCTCTTTGGGCGCCACCGTCCTGCGTCTGCCGACCGACGTGGTAGGCCGGGTGGATCTGAACGCCCTGTTAGTGGAGCTTCACGCTTTGGGTGTCGGCTCAGTGATGGTGGAGGGAGGGGCGGCCCTCATCACGTCCTTCTTGTGCAACCGGTTGGTGGACCGCCTCTCTGTCTGCGTCGCTCCCAAGATACTAGGGAGCGGCATCGAGGCCGTAGGCGACCTCGGCATCTGCGATCTGACCGACTCCCTGATCCTGACCGACACCTCCATCGTCCCCTCCGGCGTAGACATTGTTCTCGACAGCCGCGTCGAGTACCCAGGTGCTCCCGATGGACGCTGAAGTATCTCCGGAACCGGGCGGTACACTCGAAGCCCGTGCCCTCTGGTTCACCGCGCCATGCACGGTTGAGTTTCGTCCGGAGGGAGTGTCGCTTCCTGGACCGGGAGAGGTCCGTGTCCAAGCCACGGCCTCTGCCCTGAGCCAGGGGACCGAGATGCTCGTATATCGAGGCGAGGTCCCGACCGACATGCCGCTCGACCTGCCCACCCTCGCCGGTAGCTTCTCTTTCCCGATCAAATACGGCTACGCCGCCGTGGGGCGCGTCCTCGATGTGGGAGCAGACGTCGAAGACCTGGTCCCCGGGGACCAGGTC
>JALZFK010000224.1 GCA_030861585.1 Actinomycetota bacterium
CAGATGAGGACGGAGATCGGCAAGCTGCACAACCGCATCGGTACGACCACGATCTACGTCACCCACGACCAGACGGAAGCGCTGACGATGGCCGATAGGATCGTGGTCCTCAAAGATGGCGTCGTCCAGCAGGTAGCGAGCCCGCAGGAGATGTACGAGCGGCCGGTGAACGTCTTCGTCGCAGGTTTTATAGGATCACCCGCGATGAACTTCGTCCGGGCTCGACTCGAGCGCGCGAACGGTGGATTCACCGCGGCGTTCGGCCGTACCTGCATACCACTCTCGCGCGAGGTGGTAGGGGAGTGCGAGGGCCTCAAAGCCTACGCCGGCAAGGAGGTAATCCTCGGGATACGCCCGGAGCACATGGATGATATAAGGGTTGCTGGGAGCCCAGCGGGTGGCAACGCCCTGAACATCCTGGAGGTCGAGCCGCAGGTCATAGAGAGCATGGGCAGCGAGAAATATATGTACTTCGGGGTTCCAGAGAGTCAGGCTGTGCATCTTCCAAGTATCGAGGAGATGGTGAGCGAGGGGGCCGAAGGTTCGGGATCGGCCGACGACTTCGGCGCCCTGATGGTAGCGAGGCTCTCGGTCGAGAGCGCCGCGCGGGTGGGTGAGAAGATACGCTTGGCGGTGGATGCCTCTAAGATCCACCTCTTCGACCCCGATACCGAAAGGGCGATCATCTAGGACCCGCGAGGGGCCCGTGTGATTGCGTCGGGGTCGGGACGACTCTAGGATGAATTGTCAGCCGAAAGGGGCTCTGCGCTTCACAGAACGCCTACGAGGAGGGAGGACGACCGGAGATGACGGAGGGAGTGAGAAAAGGTGGGGGACTAGGCGTGTCGCTTGCGAAGCGCAAGGTGAGCCGTCGCGATTTCCTAAAGCTTAGCGGGGCCGGGCTCGTTGGGCTCGCGCTACCGGGGCTGGCGGGATGCGGCGGCGGTGGGGGACAGGGTAGCGGAGGGTCGGTAGGTCTAACGTTCTCCTTCTTCCCGGACAGGACCGGGAGCGTGCAGGAGTTGATCGATGAGTTCAACAGCCAGAACGAAGACCAGATCCAGGTTACGTACCGGGAGATGCCCGCGGATTCTGGCCAGCACTTCGACCAGCTGAGGACCGAATTGCAGGCCGGAAGCGGGGACATAGACGTAATAGGGGGAGACGTGATCTGGCCGGCTCAGTTCGCGGCGAACGGTTGGATCGCGGATCTCTCCGACCGCTTCGCCGAGAGGGAGCGCAACCAGTTCCTGCCGGCGCCCATAGAGGCCGACACCTACCAGGGTAGGATCTACGGGGTACCGTGGTACACGGATGCTGGGATGCTCTACTATCGCAGTGACCTCCTGGAAGAGAATGGATTCTCCGAGCCGCCCAGAACCTTCGATCAGCTGAAGGATATTGCCAGGCAAGTACAGCAGGACTCCGGTACGGAGAACGGGCTCGTCTTCCAGGGAGCCAACTACGAGGGTGGGGTGGTTAACGCCCTGGAGTACATCTGGAACTCCGGTGGGGAGGTGCTGGATGTGAGCGATCCGACCAGGGTGACCATCGACAGCCCCGAAGCTATAAGAGGGCTCCAGATAGAGCGGAGCATGATCGAAGATGGCATAGCCCCCGAGAGCGTCACCCAGTATAAAGAACAGGAATCTGCTACAACGTTCCTCAACGGCGACGCGGTCTTTATGCGTAACGTGCCTCGCATGTACGCCCTCGCCTCGGACCCGAATGAATCCCGCATAGGCCCGGAGCAAATAGGGGTCGCCGCGCTCCCGGTCGCCGAAGAAGGGAACCGGAGCTACAGCAATCTGGGTGGCTGGAATTTCTTCATCAACGCTGCCAGCGAGAATCAGGACGCCGCCTGGGAGTTTATCCAGTTTATGAGCGCCCCCGAACAGCAGAAGTTCCGTGCCCTTAATGGTTCCGTCATCCCTACCCGGCAGAGCCTGTTAGAAGATCAGGAGATTTTGGACAAGGTGCCGGTGATCGCCTTGGGTAGGGACGCCATCCAGAACACCAGGCCGCGGCCCGTCTCTCCTTATTACTCGGATATGTCGCTAAGGATGGCCGAGCAGTTTAACTCCTCCCTACAGGGCAACGTGTCGCCGGAGGACGCGGTGAGGACGTTGCAGGAGGAGTTGACGACGATCATCGAGCAGGGGCGGACATAAGCCAGGAGGATAAGCGGACACTTCCGACCTCGAAGGGGAAGGGACGGGCGTAATGACGGCGCCGAGACAGAGAAAAGAGCGGAGCCCATTTAAGGAGGAGTTCGTAAACCCGGAGCGGCGCGCCGCGTACTATATGATCCTACCCGCTCTCCTTATTATCCTAGTGGTGGCGTTGTACCCGGTGGCCTACTCGGTCTACCTGAGCTTCTTCGAGGCGACCATCAACAGCGTGGGCTCGTTCGTCGGGTTCGAGAATTATGCTCGTATGTTCGCGAACCAGGAGTTCATAGAAGGATTGACGAACACTCTCGTGTTCACGGCCGTGAGCGTGTTGTTGGAGTTTGTGATCGGGCTCGCCATAGCGCTCGCCGTAAACCAGGCGTTTAGGGGTAGGGGCCTGGTGCGGGCCGCCGTGTTGGTGCCGTGGGCGTTCCCGACGGTCATCTCGGCAGTTATGTGGCGGCTGATGTTGCAGGATCAGGTCGGCATCATCAACTATGTGGCGAATGCCCTCGGTGTGATCAGCGGCCCCATACTCTCCGACCGGACCTTGCTGATGATCGCCGCCATCCTGATTGACGTCTGGAAGACGATGCCGTTTATGGCGCTGCTCCTTCTCGCCGGACTGCAGACGATCCCCGAAGATCTCTACGAGGCGGCGCGGATCGATGGGGCGAACGCCGTCCAACGCTTTACCCGCATAACGCTGCCGCTCCTGAAGCCGGCGATCCTGGTCGCCGTCCTGTTCCGGACGCTCGACGCCTGGCGGGTCTACGACCTCTTCTGGGCGATGAGCAATAGAGAGCTCGAGTCGCTCTCGACCTTCGTTTATAAGGCGGTCAGGGTTAGCCAGCTAAACTTCCCGGTCGGTAACGCAGCGGCGGTCTTCGTCTTCTTTACCGCGCTACTCATAGCGATCTTCTTCATCAAGGTTCTGGGCATGCAAACTTCCACGGAGGATTAGGGGGATGAGTTCTTTCAAGGATTCGAAGGAGGTGGTTCTTTTTTACGCGTTCGTCGTCTTGTTCGTGCTGGTGAGCATCTTTCCGCTGCTCTGGGTCTTCAAGATGAGCATCGTGACCAAGTCCGAGCTCTTTGCCTCGCCGCCTACTATCCTGCCCGAGACTCCCACCGGCGCCTCCTATAGCACGATCTTCGGCGACTCACGCTTTCAAAAGGGGCTCATAAACAGCACAATCGTCGCCGGGACGACTACCATGTTGTGTCTCTTTTTCGGCTCTATCGCGGCCTACGCCTTAGCCCGCCTGAGGTTTCGGTTCAAGAGTTCAGTGATGACTTTAATCCTGGCGATTAGCTTCTTCCCGCACGTGGCGATCATCGCGCCGCTCTTTCTACAGTTTCGGGAGATCGGCCTGATAGACACGTACTGGGCAATGATCATACCCGACACCGTCTTTGCGCTGCCACTGACTACCTGGATACTCCACGCCTTCTTCAAAGAGTTGCCTAAAGACTTGGAGGATGCGGCCAAAGTGGACGGGGCCACCACTATTCAGGCGTTCAGGATGGTGATCCTACCGCTGGCAGCACCCGGGGTCTTCACGGCGGCTATTCTCACGTTCATCTACGCCTGGAACGAGTTTCTCATCGCCAACACCTTCGCTTTCGACGAGAACACGCAGCCGGTTACGGTGGTCATCCCGAACTTCGCCACCATCTATACAGTGGACTACGGGGCACAGGCCGCGGCGGCGGTGGTGGTGACGGTGCCGCTGGTGATCCTGGTGCTCGTCTTCCAGCGGCGGATCATCTCCGGCTTGACGGCCGGCGCAGTTAAGGGCTGAGTTTGAGTAGTCAGCAAGCCTTCCCCTAAGAGATGTGTTGGGCTTCTGGCTATCGGAGGGCGGAGGCGTCGCGAGGTTTTGGGCCAGGGTGGTTGCATGGGGTGCGGTCTCTCTATAACATAGTTTTGCGCGCGTCCGGTCGTCCTGCTCCGGAGCGTCGAGGTGTCTTAGGGATCTACGAGGAGAATCACTAGAAAGGGCATAGTCCCTGAGCCAGAAAGCGAAGGAGAAGTTCTGGGCGCGGGACTTGCGTGCGGGCGTGAGGTTGCGCTCGACCTTCCTCGCCACCGATACGACGGTGCGTATCGACAGCCGCGGGACGCGGTATCTCTCGCTGAAGCTCGTGGATAAGACCGGATCGGTGGACGCCCGAATGTGGCGACTCCCGGCCGAGCTTCTCCACGGTCTCGACGGCCCCGAGTACGTGCACGTCGAGGGCCATGCCCACGAGTATCGCGGTATGCTCCAGGTGAAGGTGGAGCGGATGAAAGTTCTTTCTAAGGACGAGGTCGAGGAAGAGGACTACCTGCCGAGCACCGAGGAGGATCGTATTACCTTGGCTGACGAGCTCGTGGAGGCCGGGCGGGGATTCGAGAACACCTATCTAAAAGAACTGTTTGCCCGTATAGTCGCCGACGAGGAGCTCTGGAGCGCGTTCTGCGCGGCGCCGGCGGCCAAGGGGATGCACCACGCCCGCATCGGCGGGCTCTTGGAGCACTCGGTCAACTGTTTGAGGGTGGCACGAGCTCTGGCGGAGATCTACCCGGTCGACAAGGATCTGCTGTTCTTCGGCGCCATCTTCCACGATGTCGGCAAGACGCAAGAGCTCTCCTGGAAGGAGGGTGGTTTTGGCTACACGACCCCCGGCCGTCTCCAGGGACACGTCGTCCTCGGCGATCGCATAGTCGCCGCCCATGTGGCCCAGGTTCCCGGTTTCCCCGAAGAGTTGGCCCTCCAGCTCTCGCACGTCATGCTCTCTCACCAGGGCGAAAGGGAGTACGGCTCTCCCGAGCAGCCTAAAACCCTCGAAGCCCTCCTGGTGAACCTCGTAGACAACCTTGACGCCCGAGCTGCCATGTTCCTTGAGACCACCCACAACGTCGCCGCTGGCGGCTGGAGCCACCACAACAACCCCCTGGGGCGCGCCCTCTACGTCCCGGACGAACCGTCGGAAGGCCACGAGGCGAACCGTACAAAAGGGGACGCCATCGCGGGGAATTAGCTCTTAGCCCTCAACTTTCGGCTTTCGGGCTGTTGCTAACAATAGATGGCCGACCGCTTGTGGGCGAGAGCAGAGATGACCGGTCCTGCGCCCGCGTACTCGCGAACGTAACCGATGTACTTGGTACAATTTATCGGGTTGGAGGCCGGGCCGTCTACCGGCGTGTAATCGTCGGGAGAGACCCCGTACCAGGTGGTGGCGTCGTGGCCGCCCGCGGCTTGGACGGTGAAAGGCTGGTGTGGCTCCACCTCAAAAATCTCAGCGGTTAATCGTCTGGGACCGCTCTGCAGAGCACTTAGAGCACATCGTCTCCACCTCCGGCAAGTCTCCTCGGCTTCAGAGCGTTATCGTTCCTGGAGAAGAACAACTTTGGCGTTGTCGGTCGACTTCGGCCAACATACGAGATCCGTACACCACATGTGGTGTACGGGATTCGGATATACTAGTGCTTGCGCTTCGGGCGCCGGTTCTCGTCCTCGTCTTCGTCCAGGATCAGCTCGTCCTTAAACTCGTCCACGGACCGGCGGGCCTCGGTTACGAACCGGCCCAGATCCCGGGCCATCTGGGGGAGCTTGGTGGGACCGAAGATCACGAGCGCGAGGAGCCCAATGAGCACTAATTCCTGCGGGCCGATGCCGAACACGACGGAAATATAACCCGAGAGTTTGCGGGTTACAACGCACTTGAGGTTCTCGCTGAGCCTCGGGCCACTCGATGGCTCGACCACGGCGGCCGAACGTATATACTCCTTTGTGTGAGAGGATTTGGCGCGAGCCCGGTTTGGCGACGTTGGGTGGGGGTCCTGTGATCTCCTGGAGTGTCGCTCGCACCATCGCCGTGACGCTTGCTTCGCGGACGGAGAAAGCACCCAATAGATTCAAACCCTTCGACTACCCGGCGGCGGTCCTGCAAGCTTTGAGACCGCTCTCGGAGTTTACGGGCATCGCTTTGCCGGATATCGAAGAACGCCCGGTACGGGTCGCGAACCGGGCCGAGTGGATCGACTTCAACATCGACGGCTTCGGGGCGCTTCTGGAGCCGATCCTTGAGCGTGCGGCGGCGGGCTCGAGCGAGCTGACCTGGGCCTTCGGGGCGGCGACGCTCACGGCCCAGATGGGGCTCCTATTGGGTTTCCTCTCCGCTCGCGTCTTGGGCCAGTACGACACGGGTCCACTCGTCGCCGGCAAGGGGCCTTCGAAGAAGCCCGGTGAGCCGGGCGAGGTCTTCTTCCTCGATGGGAACATCGTTTCGGCGGCGGGCAGACTCGGGGTCCCGGTCAACGGTTTGAGGTTGTGGATCGTCTTACACGAGACGACCCACGCGCTCCAATTCGAGGGCTATCCGTGGCTACGTGACCACCTCGGTGGGCTCGTCGAGGACTTTACGGCCCCGCTCGCCGAGAAACTCGGGGCGCGCGAGGCTATCCGACGCCTCACCGAGAACCTGCGGACCGGCGGCCGCTCTCTGGAGCTCGTCATGACCAAAGGCCAGCGCGACGCCTTCGATGCGTTGCAGGCCACTATGAGCGTCATAGAAGGCTACTCCGACTACGTCATGCACCACGTAGGCAGACGGCTCGTCCCCGGCTACGAGCACCTTGCAAAGCGCATGGCGAGGAGCCGGATGCACCGGCCTCCCTTGGAGACGGTCGTCTTCCGCATAACCGGTCTGGACATGAAGCTCGAGCAGTACCGCTTGGGCGAGAAGTTCGCCGACGCCGTCGCGCGTAGGGTAGGCATGGAGGGCCTCAACCGCGTCTGGGAAAGCGCCGAAACCATGCCCACACTGGAGGAGATACGAGATCCCGGTCTCTGGATGGACCGCGTAGAGGCTGCTTGAGATGCCGGACGAGAGACCCGATCCGGAGCCCAGCGAGCGCCGCCCCGGTCCGCGTTCTTTAGCCTACGAGTTCGCCCGCGAGAGCGAGGCTCGCGAGCACGCCGCCGAGCTGGATCGGCGCTTTACCAAAGAGGAACTTCTCGGCTTGCGCGTCTACCGCATCCGGTGGAACGGCAACTACCTCGTCGAGGCGACCTTTGCCGAAGGCGCTCCCGAACTCCGCATAAATGACGCCCGCGCCCTACTCGGCGAGTCCGGCATCGCCGTCCACCCCGACGACCTCTCGGACTACAAGCGTGCCACCGAGGAAGGCGGGCTGCCGGGTTGGGTGAGGCGCTTCTTCGGTGGAAGATAGGAGGATCAGGCCACGCTGGTAAGGGCTGAGATAAACGACAGTGAGGAAGGTAAAGCCGTAGAGTACCCGAAGCCGCACGGTATCCGACGTGATCCCGAGGCCCGCTGCGTCCTCCTGCCGGGGTAGTCGGTGGCTAGACGGGGCTGTTCATGACCAAGTGCATGCCATCGGCAGCGTAGAGCGACCCAGGGCGCGGGGATAGGGTGATTTTACCAATCCGCTACATCTAGGCGATCGCCCACCTACACACAACTTGACCCAGGGGCACTAGATGTGGGGTTACGTTCTCCGAGGTTACGAGCAGTGCGCCCCGCTCGATAAGCCCACACGAGTAGCTTCTCATTCAGAATCATGCGTATGAGCCTCCGAGAATGCTCCTTCTAGGCAACCTGGCGAATAAGCCTCGTTGGATGCAGCGAGATTCTCCGACTGGCATCATCCTCTGGTAAGCAACCGGCTAGTAGGAGGTCCTCGCATGCCCCAACCGTATAACATCGCTAACTACTGGATCCACCTGGGGATATTGGCCCTGCCCGTCTACGGACTCTTGACCTTCTTGGCCTCCCTCTATCCCCAGCCCGACCCGAGCAAGGACTATGAGGCCTGGGCTCGCTTCGTCACCACCGATTGGTACGTGCTCAACCATCTACTGGGCAGCGCACTCGGCTTAATTTGTGCGATCTTCGGTGTGTTCGCTTTAGGAGCCTACCTCGCGAAGGGCCGCACCGGTCACCTTGGATTGGTGGCGGGAAGCTCGGTTTCCGAGAAGACCTTATCGGCGGTAACTCACTTTTGTATTATTTGCGGGCGGTTCTAGAATAAGGAAGCTCCATCAACCAAATGTCTTGTCTTTAACAAGTTCGGGACGTTTGCTGCTCCTTGCTATCCGAAAGGGTGCCGGGAGTTAGAGGTGAAAAGGCTGAATTACCAAAGAAGACCCAGCACAGCACAAGCCCAGTAGCATAAAGTTGACGACAGATTAATCGATGCGCTGCTCGAGGCGCATGATCTGGTCGCGCAGCTCTTCTATCTCGTGCTCGAGGTACTTCTCTCGGCCGCGGACGCGGGTGTAGCCGGACTCGAGGACGAGACCGAGGCCGTGGATCGTCCGCACGGCTGTCTGTCCTACGAAGTGGGCCGCCTCGCCGAGTCCGCCTACGGTGGACTGGCCGGCCCAGCGGGCGGTAGGGGTGGCGGCGAAGAAACCGGCGGCGAAGCCGGTCGTGGCCCCAAGGACCGCCCCAAAAAGAAACTTCGTCGAACCTTCGCCCAACGGATAAGCACTCCTTTAGGCACACGTAGATTGCCCGTGCCAGTGTAGCACAGAGGCCCTAAGCGGCGTCTTCGTGCGGTTCTCTGCGAGTTATACTGACGAAACATGCTCGAAATGGAGAAGAGGGAGCTCTTGAGGGGTCTGCCGGCCGTGG
>JALZFK010000233.1 GCA_030861585.1 Actinomycetota bacterium
GCGGCGTTCTTCGTGGAGCTCTTCGACACGCGGGTGCGCTACACGGGGGCCACGGTCGGCTACCAGCTCGGGACTGCCATCGCCGGCGGTGCTGCCCCGATCGTCGCCACCTTTATTCTGCAGCAAACCGGCAATGCGGTCTACATCGCCGTCTACATGGCGGCGGTGTGCGTGGTCTCCTTTATCGCCATCTACGCCGGCGCGGAGACCTACCAACGCGATATAGAAGAGGAGGTTGGAGAGCGGTCGCCCGCCCCGGGAGGCCAACCAACGGGCTGAAAAAAGCCCACGAAGATCACAGCGGCGCCTCCCTAGTGGGTCTTAGGAAGGCGCCTTGCCTGGGCTGAAAGGAGATCGGACGTGTACGAGACCATCCTCTTCGAGAAAGACGGCGGGGTGGCTACCATATCGCTGAACCGCCCGGAGGCATTGAACGCCTTCAACGACAGGCTGCACGCCGAGCTCCACGAAGCCCTGAGTGATGCCGCCGAGGACGAAGAGGTACGTTGCATCGTCCTGAGGGGCGAGGGTCGGGGCTTCTCGGCGGGGGCGGATCTTTCCGAGCTTACCGAGCGCGATGGCGGGAACCCCGACCTTGGGGAGTACCTGCGGCAGACTTACGCCCGCCTGATAACGCGTATGGTGGACATAGAGAAGCCGATAATCGCGTCGCTGCACGGTCCGGTCTACGGGGCGGGGGTAGGGCTCGCCCTGGCCTCGGACCTCAGGGTGGCAGACGAGAGCGCGACGTTCTCCGTAGCGTTCGTCAGGATCGGGCTGATACCCGATGCCGGGGTCACGTTCCTTTTGCCCAGGGTCGTGGGCTTGGGCAGAGCGATGGAGATGAGCATGCTCGGCGACGGCGTGGACGCCGAAGAGGCGTGCCGGATAGGGCTCGTAAACAGGGTCGTCCCCGACGAGAAGCTCGAAGAAGAGACCACGGCCCTCGCCGGGCGGCTCGCGGCGATGCCGACGATAGCTCTGGGTAGGATCAAGCAGACCCTCTACGCGAGCTTCGAGACTGATCTCGCAACCGCCCTCGAAAGAGAGGCCGCGAATCAGACGTTGTGCGGCTATACGCAGGACCACAAGGAGGGCGTTGCGGCGTTCTTCGAGAAACGCGAGCCCGACTTTACCGGAAGCTAGGGCAAGTCGAAACCTTTTCGGAACAGGGCGAGAGGGTCGGTGGGCGCATCGGCCCTCTTATTGTGAGATTCTCAGGAGGTACTGGAGATGACGCCGACGAGCATGACGGCGGCCCGGTTTCACGAGGTGAACGAGCCGCTGCAACTGGAAGAGGTATCCGTCCCCGAGATCCGGGAGGACGAGGTGCTCGTCCAGGTAAAGGCCGCCGGGCTCTGCGGCTCGGACATACACATTGTCTTCGAGGGGGTGACGCCGACCGCCTTCAAACCCATAACGTTGGGCCACGAGCCCGCGGGCGTGGTGGCGGCGACGGGCGAGAGGGTCGAGGACTGGGAAGAGGGCGACCGGGTGGCGGTGACACCACTGCTCTTCTGTTCCTCGTGCCGAAACTGCATCGCCGGTTACACCAACATCTGTTTGAAGCGCAAGATGGTGGGCATCCAGGCGGAGGGGGCTCTGGCCGAGTACCTGGCGGTGCCGGCGAAGAACCTGGTACGGCTCCCCGATAGCGTGCCGTTCGCGGTTGGTGCGATCATCACCGACGCGGTCGCGACACCCTTTTATGCCCTCGCCGAGCGGGCGGCCCTGACGGCGGGGGAGATCGTGGCGGTGTTCGGCACGGGTGGTCTCGGGTTGCACGCCGTCCAGATCTCACACCTTCTCGGGGCGCAGAAGGTCATCGTCGTCGATCCCCGCGAGGGGCAGCTCGAAAGGGCCAGAGAGATGGGCGCGGACCTTACCATCGACCCGCAGGAAACATCGCCGGTGGAGGCGATCATGGAGGTGACCGACGGCCTGGGGGTGGACGTGGCGGCGGAGTTCGTGGGCTTGCAGGAGACGATCTCGCAGTGCGTCGAGTCCGTGGTGCCGGGAGGCAGGGTCGTCGTCGTGGGACTGGGGCCGGACCCGATCAACATAGTTCCCCCGACGATCTTCGTGCGGGATCAGGTCTCGCTTCTGGGCTCCTACGCCTTTACGAAGCGCACCATCGAGCGGCTGGTGCAACTGGCTGCCGCCGGGCGGCTGGACCTGGAAGCCTCCATTACCCACACCTTCCCCTTGAGCGAGGTGAACACGGCGCTCGAGTACCTGCACGAAAAGATCGAGAACCCCATCCGCGTCGCGGTGACGCTGGAATAGCTGGTCAGCCTGTCAGCACCCCGGCTGGTAACGATGCTGTACTCTAATCGCGGAGTCCAAGTTCTTTAGAGAGTTGGGAATGGCGCGCAGCGCTCGTATGAGTTCCACGGAAAGCGTCCGGCGGCACTACGACCGGAGGGCAGAAAGCTACGATCGGCTTATTGGCCTGGCCGAGAAGGCGTTTTTCGGAGACGGCCGGGGGTGGGTCTGCTCGCGCGCCAGTGGGGAGACTTTAGAGATCGCGGTCGGTACTGGCCGCAACCTCCCCTTCTACCCTAAAGACGCGCGCCTCACCGGGATCGAGCTGAGCCCCAAGATGCTCGCGATCGCCCGTCAACGGGCGCGAGAGCTGGACATCGAAGCCGATCTGCGCGCCGGCGACGCCCAGAACCTCCCGTTCCCGGACGCCTCCTTCGACACGGTGGTCGCGACGCTCGCGCTCTGCACCATCCCCGACGATGGTCGGGCCGTGGCGGAGGCCGCGAGGATCTTGCGCCCCGGCGGGCGTTTGCTCCTGCTAGAGCACGTCCGAAGTCCCCTTTTGCCCGTGCGGCTGCTGCAGGGCATCCTCAACCCGCTCTCCGTCCTCCTCGAACACGACCACCTCCTGCGCGAGCCTCTCCACCACATCGAAGACGCGGGCCTCTTGGTAGAACGGCTCGAACGTTTGAGGTGGGGCATCGTCGAGAGGCTCGTGGCGCGTAAACCCTCGTAGCCCCTCGGCCTTCGGGCCGGAGGCGGCGGGGAATGTAGCCGTTGTCGCTGTAGGGTGTTCGCGTCGGCCGTATGGTTCGGGTACGTCCGCTCTCGCTGGCGGGATGATAGGTTAACCGATTCGAGGTACGTACCGTTCGACGAGCTCGGGCAAAAGGTCCACGGCGTCGGCGTCCACGGTTCCTTCCGGGGAG
>JALZFK010000238.1 GCA_030861585.1 Actinomycetota bacterium
GATCTCCGGCAGGGTTAGTAGATGCCTCGGCAGTGGCTCCCAACCCATGTGCGTGTACGAAAACGTCCCCGTGAGGATATCCGCCCGGGCTGGCATGGTGGGGAAGGAAGAGACCACGTGGTGATCAAACACAACCGACGAGCGCGCGAACTCGTCTAAATACGGCGTCTGGATAAACGGGTTCCCGTAAGCCCCCAAATGGTCCCTGCGGAACGTGTCCGCAACAATAACCACTACGTTAGGACGATTAGTCATTATCTACCTCCCTGCGTTACGTTATTCGAGATTCGTCAGTGTTTGTTTAATGCTTAGTGGGCGAGCTACCGACGAGGACATCGTCTGGTGGTATGCGCAGGGTGGGACGCTTTTCGTAAGGATTGATTTGGTCGATTCTCCAACAGCCAGTCGTTGTGAGCGGAGGTGAGCGCCCTCGCGACCTCGGACCGCCCTCGTATTTCTATCGGAGGGAAGGATACGAACAGGATCGCGTACTCAGCGTTGGGTTCATCCTGGTACGGGGCCGGCTCGCGCCTGGAACCGAGCCCCTCTTGCACTTCCACATCCATCACCGGAGCCTTCACGCCCCGGCGCGCCTCACGAACTTGTCTCTATTGTCTACTATCTTTGTGGACATCACTAGACTTTACATGCCGAGTAGGGCTGGTGTCAAGGGTCTCGGAGAAGATTTTATGTAGAAGTTCGGCTCTTTGTTCAGCTCAGGTGACGTAGCAGGGCGCTCTCTTCGACGAACTTCGGCACGAAGCCTCGCCTGCACCCCTTTCGGTGCAACCCTAAACTTTCTCTTTATCGGACCAAAGTCTTAGAAGCAAAACGGTCCTTTGGCCGAGGCCTTTTTCTCCTGCTACCGCCATACTCAAGGCATCAAGCGAATCGGAGAAGAAGGCGAGAGGTTGACGGTTCCGTTATTTGCGGTCATTGTTATGGTGGCAGCGATCTGCTACGGGGTGCGGTAGAAGGAGGTTGCGAAGTGCCAGAGCCGGTACCCAAGTACGAGATAGACATATTCTGGAGCGACGAGGACGGTTACTTCATAGCCTGCGTGCCCGACCTGGAGAATTGCGCGGCCTGGGGTATGAGCTACGAGGAAGCCTTGGCCCAGGCTCATGTAGCCATCCGGGCCGATCTCAGATCCAGGGAAAAGTTCGGAGAGGAGATCCCCGAGCCAACGCCTCGGGTTCTGGTTTAGGGACCCGAGAGAAGGAGGGCTGGAGCAGCTCCGGCCCTTTCTGGTGCCCCAACTTGGGGTGACAGCGAAGTTTAGCGCAAGGACGGAAGTGCCACAAAGGCTGCTTGAGCGGCAGTGGCCTTCTCGGCCACGTCTCCGGGTAATCCCCGGGGAAGCCGCCTCCGGAGGTCCAGTGGGCGAGGATGCTTCGCGCGTGAGCGCACACCAACAAACGTGCTCTTGAGAGCTTCTCGAAACCGTGGTTTGTTAGCCGATGTTGCGCTCGTCGGTGTGGAGGAGTGGGCGGTCCGCGACGGAAGCATGTTGGCCTGTCGCTCGTCGGGGGTTTGGCTTATACTGAACTTCGTTACCAGGTGGGATAGACAGAGACCCTGGTGGGGACGAACGGCTTCTCAAAGGGAGGATCATGGGCGAATCTTCCGTAGCGCCGGGACCTTCGACCGTCGGCTTGGATATAACCGGGCGTACAGCCCTGGTTACCGGGGCCGCGAGCGGGATCGGAAGGGCTTGCGCGGAGCGGTTGTCTCGGGCGGGCGCCGCGGTCACCGTGCTCGACCTGAACGGCGATGCCGCCCGGGAGGTCGCGGAGGGGATCGGCGGCGAGGCGATGCAGGCGGACCTCTCCGACTACGAGGTGCTCGACGGCTTACAAGTAGAGGCGGACATCGTGGTGAACAACGCGGGTCTGCAGCACGTCGCCACCATGCAGGATTTCCCACCCGAGCGTTTCTCCACGATACTGCGGGTCATGTTGGAGGCGCCCTTTAGGATCGTACGCGCGGCGCTGCCGGGCATGTACGAGAAGGGGTGGGGACGTGTGATCAACATCTCCAGCGTGCACGGCCTCAGGGCCTCGCCGTTCAAGGCGGCCTACGTCTCCGCCAAGCACGGCTTGGAAGGCCTCTCGAAGGTTATCGCTCTGGAAGGGGGACCGCACGGGGTAACGTCGAACTGCATCTCCCCGGCCTTCGTGAGGACGCCGCTCGTGGAGGGCCAGATCGCCGACCAAGCCAAAACCCGCGGGATCCCCGAGGACGAGGTGATCGAAAAGATCATGCTCCAACAACCCGCCATCAAACGCCTCGTCGAACCCGAGGAGATCGCCGAGCTCGCCGCCTTCCTCTGCTCGCCCGAGGCTTCGTTTATCAACGGAGCATCCCTGACCATGGACGGAGGGTGGACGGCGCGTTGAGCGAACGTATTTCGGGGAGCGGTGGAAAAGAAGGAAAGGGGCAAGCATGACCGAGGCAGCCGAGGGGGCCCTGCTCTGGGAGCCCTCCGAAGAGTTTAAGGAGAACAGCAATGTCGCCCGCTACATGCGGTGGCTGGAGGAGGAGAAGGGGCACTCCTTCGAGGACTACGACGAACTCTGGGACTGGTCGGTGACGGAGCTTGAGGAGTTCTGGGCCTCCATCTGGGAGTACTTCCACGTGAAGGCCTCGAAGCCCTACGAAAAGGTGCTCCCCAACCGCGAGATGCCGGGGGCCGAGGCGGAGTGGTTCGTGGGCGCCGAGCTCAACTACGCCGAGCACGTCTTCCGCAAGGCGCGTCCCGACGAGCCGGCGGTGCTGCACCAATCCGAGCTACGACCCTTGGGCGAGATGACCTGGCGAGAACTCGAGGAGAAGGTCGGCGCTTTGGCTGAGGGCCTCAAGGAGCTGGGGGTCGGGCGTGGGGATCGGGTCGCCGCCTACGTGCCCAACATACCGGAGGCTTTGATCGCCTTCCTCGCTTGCGCGTCCATCGGCGCCATCTGGTCGAGCTGCTCGCCGGACTTCGGCTTGGGCGCCGTGGTTGACCGTTTCGCGCAGATAGAGCCGAAGGTCCTCTTCGCGGTTGACGGCTACCGCTACGGTAGCAAGGACTACGACGTTACCGATGTCGTGGCGAGGCTGCAGGAGGAGTTCACGACCCTGGAGAAGACCGTCGTCTTGCCGTACCTTACGGAAGAGCCGGACACGAGCGACCTCGACAACGTGGTTTTGTGGGACGAGTTGCTCTCCGGGAACGAGGGCGCAGAACTCTCCTTCGAGCAAGTGCCGTTCGACCACCCGTTGTGGGTGCTGTACTCCTCCGGGACGACGGGATTGCCGAAGGCCATCGTACACGGTCATGGCGGCATCCTCTTAGAGCACCTCAAGAAGCTTCACCTGCACGTGGACCTCGGGGCCGAGGACAAGTTCTTCTGGTTCACCACCACGGGCTGGATGATGTGGAACTTCCTCGTAAGCGGCCTGCTTTGCGGCTCGACCATCCTCACCTACGACGGCAACCCCGGCTACCCGGACATGAACGTCCTCTGGGAGTTCGCCCAAGAGACCGGCATGAGCTGCTTCGGTACCAGCGCGGGGTACATCACCTCGTGCATGCACGCTGGGATTGAGCCCGGGCGCGACTTCGATCTCTCGGCACTCGAGAGCATAGGCTCTACGGGCTCGCCTCTGCCTCCAGAGGGCTTCGACTGGGTCTATGAGCACGTCAAAGAGGACGTTTGGCTCTTCTCGACGAGCGGCGGTACCGACTTGTGCACGGCGTTCGTGGGCGGCTGTCCCCTAAAACCGGTGCGCAGCGGGGAGCTGCAGTGCCGCGCCTTGGGGGCCAAGGTCGAAGCGTACGACGAGGAGGGGAACCCCCTAAAAGACGAGGTCGGGGAGCTGGTGATCACCGAGCCGATGCCCTCGATGCCGCTGTACCTGTGGGGAGACGAAGACGGCGAGCGCTACCGGGACAGCTACTTCGACAAGTACCCGAGCGTGTGGAAGCATGGGGATTGGATCAGGATAAAGCCCGAGGGCAGCGCCGTCATCTACGGTCGTTCCGACGCCGTCATAAACCGGGGCGGCGTCAGGATGGGGACCGCCGAGATATACCGCGCCATAAATAAGGTCGAGGAGGTTCAGGACAGCTTAGTCCTGGACACCCAGAAGGACGGGGAAGACTATATGCCGCTCTTCGTGGTCCTCGAAGAAGGCGCCGAGCTCGACGAAGATCTCGTAGACAAGATCAAAAAGAGCATCCGCGAGACCACCTCGCCGCGCCACGTGCCAGACGAGGTCGTGGCCGTCCCCGACGTACCCTACACTTTGAACGGCAAGAAGCTCGAGGTGCCGGTGAAGAAGATCCTCTCGGGCACGCCGCCCGAAGAAGCGGCCAGCAAAGATTCCTTAAGCAACCCCGACTCTTTGGACACCTTCGTCGAGCTTGCCGAAAGGTACGGGAGCTGAAGGGCCGAGCACGAGTTGATGGTTATTCTTATGTGTGAGGCTAGGTCGAGGCGGCCGAAGGCCTCTACCGTCCGATCAGTGGTGTTTTCGACGTCCTCCTCGGAGCGAACGTCGACCTTACCGCTGAAAACCCGGCGGCCCCTGGCCTCGACCTCCTCTGCGACCTTGTAATGCCCTGCCGAGCAGGTCCTCGGTCGATTCCTCCGGTTTGGCCGCCAGGGCGATGCCCGCGCCCTCGCGGGCCAGTCGGAGAGGAAACCCTCGGTCAATACCGCGCCTATAGCCGGTCAACGATGGCGATCCGGCTGCCAACCGGTTGCGTTGGCACAAAACCTCCTTGCTCCTTGGTAGCACGTCGCACTGTGCCAAGGCTGGCGCTACCGGGCAAACGACCGAGGGCGGCCTGCGCGGCTACCGGGAGCGGGTCATTCGAGCGTTGCTGGCTATTATCCGCCCTTCGCTTCTTCCATGGTCCCCCATCCTTGCAACCTTTTCTAGTCCTTCTCCGGCAGCACGATGTACCTCCCGTAAGAATCATCGGTGAGCTGACCGAAGAACAACTGTTGACGCAAAAATGGGGATGAATTACCCTGAGATCGGGGATCAGCGAGGAGAGGGAGCCAGACAGGAAACAGACATACGGATAGCATCTTGAAGCCATAGCGAGGGAGACGTTCACGGGCCTGCGGGCAAAGGGATAGAAGGAGGCTACGCATGGAGAGACTCGGTGGGGAAGGTAGAGGGCAGACAACCTCTATCAAGCAGGTCGCGGGGGCCAGCCTTCTAGGCACAACCATAGAGTGGTACGACTTCTTTCTGTACGTTACGGCCGTGCCGCTCGTCTTCAACAGGGTGTTCTTCCCGGAGTTCGAGCCGCTCGTGGGCACGCTGCTCGGCTACTCGACGAACGCGGTCGCGTTCGTGGCCCGGCCCATAGGCGGGGCGGTCTTCGGGCACTTTGGGGACCGTATCGGTCGCAAGTCCATGTTGGTCGCGACGCTACTCTTGATGGGGATCGCCACGGCCGCCATAGGGAGCCTGCCGACGTACGCACAGATCGGGGTCGCGGCGCCGCTGATCCTCATCTTGTTACGCTTTCTGCAGGGGTTGGGCCTGGGCGGGGAGTGGGGCGGGGCCGCGCTCATGTCCGTCGAGCACGCCCCGGAGGGCCGGCGCGGCTTCTTCGGTAGCTTCCCCCAGATGGGTATCCCCGCCGGCGTCATCTTGTCGTCCCTGGCCTTCCTGGCCGTCGCGTTGCTCCCCGGGGAGCAGTTCCTCTCCTGGGGCTGGCGGATCCCGTTCCTCTTGAGCATCGTGCTCGTCGCCGTGGGCCTGTACGTACGCCTGAACATACTCGAGAGCCCGGCCTTCCAGGGCGTACAGGAGTCGGGCAGCACCTCCCAGGTGCCGCTGATCGAGGTCTTCAGGGACCACTGGAGGCAGGTGCTCGTCGTCGGCGGGGCCTACCTCGCGCAGAACGTCACCTTCTACATCCTGATCTCCTTTACCCTCGAGTACGGCCAGAGCCAGCTGGGCCTGGCGCGCCCCGTTATGATTAGCATAGTCGTGATCTCGAGCATCATAAGCTTCTTTTTGCTCCCAACCTTCGCTTTGCTGTCGGACCGTATGGGCCGCAAACCCCTGCTTCTGGCCGGCACGGCGGGCATGGGCGTCTTCGCCTTCGTCATGTTCCCACTCCTGGACACCAGGACCTACGTGCTCATGCTCCTGGGCCACCTGGCGCTCACCGTCTTCCAGAGCATGGGCCTCGGCCCCATAGCGGCGTTCTTCGTGGAGCTCTTCGACACGCGGGTGCGCTACACGGGGGCCACGGTCGGCTACCAGCTCGGGACTGCCATCGCCGGCGGTGCTGCCCCGATCGTCGCCACCTTTATTCTGCAGCAAA
>JALZFK010000251.1 GCA_030861585.1 Actinomycetota bacterium
ACCACCAGGTGGAGCACGGCCTGACGGCGGGCGCCAAGCCAGGTGGTGGTGGCGTGCACGTAGAGGTAGCTGGCCAAGAGCGCCGCCTGGAAGAACATCATAGAGCCCGTCCACACCGCCGGGGTGCTGCCGAACAAAGGCAGAATGAACTTGGCGAACATGGGCTCGACCAAGAACAATAGAGCGGCGCTGACGAAGATGGTGGTCGAGAAGAGGATCATCATCAAAGCTCCACCGGAGAGCCTCTTCTTGGCGGAGCCCTTCTCGGCCACGTTTCCTCCTGCTGACATAAAGCTTAGTGCCTTCCTTCCGCTTGTGCTAGCTCTACTAGAGAGTTGCGACTCCAGCGCGCAACTGTAGCGAACAACTCGCTACCAGGCAATACTTGCAGGTAAATTTGAAGCGAATTTTCTGGTGCCGCCCGAAATCACACGGGGAGCGCCCTCAGGAACCTGCGGCGAGCGAGCTCGGGAGCGCAGTGGGCTAGAGGTAGGTTTTCCCAGATCCCAATTCTCCACGCACGAACCTTCTCGTCTCCCCAACGAAGCCGGTCGCCCTCGCTTTGCCCTATCACGAGAGAACAGGCAAAGAGAAATCTTCTCTCCGGTTCACGGAGAAGTATAGAAGCAGTCGGGAACGTCGGCCCGGAAACCAGGGCCGTGACGAAGGACCCGCCCTGTCTTCCCACACGTTCGACCATATGCCTGTAGATTCTTCGATTACCGGATGGCCTCTTCCGTCACGGGCTCGGTCGGGTACGCAGCCTTCCAGGCGTCGAAGCCACCTTGGAGGGCCGCCTCGAAGCCTAGTTTGTCAGCCGTCGCGCCGCCCGGGCGCTGGTCGCCTCGTCAGGTCAGGTGCAGTAGGTGGCGATGGGACGGAGGTGGGGCTCCCAGTCGAGGTGCTGGGAGATCCAACGCGCAGCCCAGTCCTCGACCGCGTCCGGCGCCACCCTGACGCTGCCGGGGATGCGGGTGAGGTCCCGCTCGTATTGGGAGCGGGTGCGCACATCGAGGATGATGGGCGCGTTTGGGCCCTCCAGCTCCTTGGCGAGTTCGTCGGGATCTATGCGGGGGTTTCTTGGGCGGCTCCTCCGAAGAGCCCGGCCACGGTGCTCTCGCGCTCCTCCCCGTACGTGGCCCTCTCGACCGCGCGGCCGTAAAGGGTAGAGAGCGGGGTTGCGGAGATCCCGTGCGCCACGACAGAGACGGCGACGACCACGCCGGTCACGGCGAGCAGGAACTGAGCGTTCACCACCCCGTGCTGGAAGACCAGCAGGGCGAGGAGGAGCGAGTTCAGGCCTCGGGGGCCGAACCAGCCGATAAACGCCCGTGCGGCGTTACTCACGGCGGCGTGGCGGAGGACGAGGCAGATGGCTAGAGGGTCGGGCGACGAAGATCCCCACCGCCGCCAGAAGGAGGGCGGGGAAGAGCGGGGCCTCGGGGGCGAGCTCGGAGATCACCGCACCGAAGACGACGAACGCAAGCCAACGCCGAGACCGTGAGCACCACGGCGACGAGGGCGAAAGCCGTCAGCAGGTCGGGTAAGAGGACCTCCCTTTCGTAGTCCCGGCAACTACGTCCCCGCCCAGAGCTTTCGCGCAAGCGTGCGCCAAAACTTACGCCTCCAAACGAGAGTCTTCGAGGTCGAGGTCGCGTTCGATCCGGCGCATGACCTCGTCCCCGATCTTGCCCTCGCTCCTGAGACGCAGCACGGCATCGCGCTCCGCGCCGAGCAACTCGCGCCTGAAGCGTTGGAAGGCGGCGGAGCGCGCCTCGAGGTCCTCTTCTTCTCCGTCCTCGTTCTCCCCCACGGAGCCCTCGTGACGGGCGGCGAAGCGTCGGAGACGGTAGCCGTACAAGCCGCGCATCCGTTCGGCCGTATCATCGTAGACCCAATCCTCGTCCGCGAGCTCCTCGATCCTATCTAGGGCCGCCTCCGCCGCCAGGAGACGAGCTTTGGCCTCTTCCTTCTCCGAAGCCCCGTCGTCGTGGATGTCGAGCCACCGGATCAGGGGCTGCAAGGTCAGCCCCTGCCCGACCAGGGTGACGAAGATAACGCAGAAGGTGAGGAAGATGACGATATCTCGCCCGGGGAACGGGGTGCCGTCTTGGGTGGTAAGGGGTATCGCGAGCGCGGCGGCCAGGGATACGGCGCCCCGCATACCCGCGTACGCTAAAACTGCGACGCCCTGCCAGGGCGGCGAAGGGTCCCGCTCCCTGAGGCGCCGACTGACCTTGCGGGGGATATAGGTGGCCGGAAAGACCCACACGAAGCGCGCCACGATCACCGCCAGAGAAATGGCAGCCGCGTACGACGCCAGCGTCGACAGAGGATAGTACTCCGAGATCCCCTCCAAGATACCCGGTAATTGCAGGCCGACAAGTATAAAGAGGACCGAGTTGAGCATAAACGTCAGTACCTCCCACACCGCGAACATCTGCAGGCGGTTGTTCGCGGAGGTGAGACGCGGGGCGTGCCAGCCGAGGTAGAGCCCCGCCGTTACCGCCGCCAGAACCCCCGAGGCGGGAACGTACGAGGCGTTGAGCTCCTCGGCGGGCAGGTATGCCGCGTAGCCGGTGAGCAGCGAGATGGTTATCTCCACCAGAGGGTCTTCGATCCGGCGACGCACCCCCGTTATTATGAACCCCACCAGGAGCCCGATCGCCACCCCAACCACTAGGCCCACCACGAAGCGCACGCCCAGAGCGCCGAGTTCCAGCACAGAGAAAGCCGCGCCTCCGACGGCCACCCTCACGGCCGCCTGGTAGAGGACCAGCGCGGTGCCATCGTTGACCAGGCTCTCCCCCTCCAGGACCGTCACTATCCGTCGCGGCACCCCGAGACGCTCGGCGATGGCCGTCGCCGCCACCGGGTCGGTAGGCGAGACGATGGCCCCGAGCACGAAAGCGACCGGCCACGAGAGCCCCACCGCCCAGTGTGCCATCCCGCCCACGACGAGCATCGTGAGCACCACCAGGCCCACCGAGAGGAGTCCTATGGGCCGGACGTTGGCGCGCAGGTCGCGCGGCGAGGAGAAGAACGCCGACCCATACAAGAGCGGCGGCAGAAAGATCAGCAAAACCACCTCCGGCGCGAGCTCGATGTCGGGGATGCCCGGGACGAAGCCCAAGGCCAGGCCCCCGATGACCAGGAAGATGGGGTACGGCACGTTCGTGGCGTTGGCGAGCAGCACGAGCCCCGCCACGGCCACGAGCAGCCCGAAGACGATGAGCTCCAGATGCTCCACTACCCCGCCCCCTCTCCCCCGCCGTTACCGCCGCGAGGCACCCTCTTCTCTGCGCCCTCTCTCGCGACGAGCCGCAGCTCTTCGTCCGACAGGACCGCGAAGATGGAGATCCTTTTTAGCTCCTCGATCATCCCCAACGTCCGACCGTGTCGGTTTACTCCCCTACCCTGAGCACCGCCTTGCCGGTGAAGCCGCGGTCGAGCAGTTGCCGGGTCACCTCGCCCACCTCTGCCCAGGACGCCTCCACGCTTACATGCGGACGCAGCCGGCCTTCCTCAAGGAGACGCGAGAGCCGCGCGAGACCCTCGGACGCCGGCTTGGCCAACACTCGTGAAAGATTATAAAGCCGTACAGGCTGGCCCCGCCCATGAAGTAAAAGTTTTGTATGTCGAAGGTGGCCTCGGTGGCGGCTGATATCCCGAACGTAACGCAGGTCCCACCTGACGCGAGCATCGTCATAGCTTCGCCCAGCACCTGTCCCCGACCAACTTGCCCGCCAGAGCCGATATGGCTACAACGAAGACCAGGTCGTAGAAGAGCTCGAGCCGCGTCACGCGCCGTTCGCCCTCCTCGTCTGGCCCACCGCGCAGTCGCGGCGGCGTTAACAGCCGGGGCAACATACCGCGCGAATCTGACCCTCGAACCCCTCTGTACTGCTAGCCGCGGGGCACCATGACAACTTCGTCTACGTAGCACCAGATCCAATCCTCCCCCGGTTGGAACGACTGGACTATCGGGTGATTAGTAGCGTGGAAGTGCTTGGTCGCGTGCTTGTTCTTGGATGAGTCGCAACAACCCACATGCCCGCAGGAGAGACACTCTCTCAGGTGCACCCAAGTGTCGCCCATCTGTAGGCACTCCTCGCATCCCTGGGCCGAGGGCTGTACGTCCTTGATCTGGTCGAGATGTGTGCAGTCAGCCAAGGTATCCTCCTTCTGTCATCGGGTATGCCTCTTCAACTCTGGGGCGATAACCCTGCCAGGTGATCGGCGTCGCCGTTCAGGGTCTCGTGCGAAGCCTCCACGTACGGACCTCGGCGGCAGTCAGAATCCGACCCTCCTCAGGCTACGGCTTCGAGGAGGATATTTCCTGAAAGCGACATCACGACCCAGAAGGCGATGGGCGCGTTGTGTGGTGGTGACGATATGGAAAAGTCGCAGCCGACGTGGCTGCAAATGAGGTGCTAGCAGAAGTGTATCCAGGTATAGTCCATCCGTAGGCACTCCTCGCAACCGTTGGCGGAGGCGTTACGTCGTCGATCTGGTCCAGGTGTACGCGGCGTTGCATCGCGATCTCCTTCCTGTACGACACCGCTAGTTTACTCCACGATCCGTCTCGACGAAGTAGCCCTTCCGGGGGGCCGCGTTGAACGGGCTTTTTATGTACCTAAGTTTCCGAGAAGACCCCTGCTCGGCAGCTCGGTGAATACGAGACGATTTCTCTTCTTTTGCTCTAGGAAGGATGTCCGGTCTGCTCCGGCGGGGGAGCCTCAGGTGGGGAACTACACCTAGCTGCTGCATCACTCCTAGGTTATCGGCCTCGCCCCGATGCTCTGGCAAAAACTTCAGCTCAGAGTATTTTGCGTTATATAAGGTGCGGTGGTACTGTCAGGCTGAAACTATAGAGGTTGTATAGAGGTTGCTACTGGTGACTTCGGTATGGATATTATTCTGCGGCTTACCTGTTACCGAAGGAGGATCGAATGGAGTTGGGTGGCATACACCACGTCACGGCGGTAACTGGGGACGCTCCTAGGAACGTAGCGTTTTACACTGATGCGTTGGGCTTGAGGCTGGTGAAAAAGACGGTCAATCAGGACGACGTCTCTGCTTACCACCTCTTTTATGGGGACGAGGTTGGCCATCCCGGTACGGAAATGACGTTCTTCGATTGGGCCGGGACGAGACCTCATGTACCAGGAACGGGCACGATCTCCTCCACCGCCTTTCGAGTACCGGACTATTCAGCGCTCGAGTGGTGGGCCGGAAGGTTCAGGGAACTTGATGTAGCACACGAAGGCATCGAGGAGCGTGACGGCGGAGCAACGCTCCGCTTCACCGACCCTGAGGGGCAAAGGTTGGCGCTCGTTCACGACGAAGCCGAGGGAGTTCCGGGCGGCATTCCATGGGACAAAAGCCCAGTCCCGCAAGAGGTGTTCATTCGGGGCCTCGGCTGGGTCGAGCTGACCCTAAAGAGCCTCTCCCCTACCTCTGCGGTGCTCACAGAGGTCATGGGGTTCCGCAAGGCGCAAGAGTACGAAGAAGGCGGTCACAAAGTAGCCACCTTTGAGGTCGGACCGGGCGGCCCCGGGGCCCGCGTGCGTCTCGTGGAGCGTCCGGACCTGCCGGTCCATCGCTTCGTAGGGGCCGGAGGGGTTCATCACGTGGCCTTCCGAACCCCGGACGGGGAGGAGCACGCCGAGTGGCGGGAACGGTTGGCAA
>JALZFK010000260.1 GCA_030861585.1 Actinomycetota bacterium
AAGGATGGCCAACAAGGCCACGAGTGAGAGACGGCGGTGGTTGCATAAAGCGCTGCTGACCTTGGTGTCGCTGGCGACAGTGCTGGCGGGTGCTCCGGTCTTGGCGCAGGATATCACGGCGCCGACGTGGGCACTTACGGAGCATGGGGCTACCCCCTACCAGTACGGTGTTCCCCCCACCTTCGACGAAACGTCGGGTACCGACTACGTGCCGAGAAGCGTGGTCCCGAACGACTACGGTGACCAGCCGGGCGCCGTCTACGACACACCGGACCCCGGCTACCAGGGCGCTCAGCTGGAAGGCAACGTCGACCCCCTGAACCTTGTCCCGGTGGAACCCGATCCCGGTCCGGAGCCATACTCCCGCGTCCCCCCCGAAAACCAGGACCCTGCCCAGCAGGCCGTCCTGGGCGCCCAGCAGGCCGCCCAGGACGCTCAGTTAGCGGCGTTCGACGCCCAGAAGGGAGCCTCCACCCTCCAACAGTCCTCCGTACCCTCGGAGGATACTCGGTTCGCCCAGGAAGCTGCTCAGGAAGCCCGGATAGCGGCGTCCGACGCCGAGGAGGCCGCCGAGGTTGCCCAACAAGCCGCCGCCGAGGAGGACGCTCCGACTGCCCAGGAAGCCGCCCAGGAGGCTCAGCAGGCAGCCCAGGAAGCCCGGCAAGCTTCTGGTGCCGTCCAACAGGTCGCCGAACAGGCCGCCCAACAGGTCGTCGACAACTCCGGTGGCGCCGACTTCAAAGACGCGTACACCAAAGCCCTCCAAGCTGCCCGGTCTGCTGGTGCCAAGGGCGACAACGTCGCCTTCGCGGCCGAATCTAGTTCCAGAGGGGCTAAAGCAAACCGCGAAAAAGCCGCTTCTAGCAGCGAGGAGGCCGATGACGGGGAGGCCTCTAGCGACAAAGGAACCAGTAAGGGCGCTGCCGGCGAAGCCGAGTCTAAAAAAGACGCCGACGAGCCCCGGAGCAACCCCGTGGCGATCACGGCGCCCCTGCAAGATGGCCGGGGCAGTTTCCCGCTCTTGCTGGGCGGAGGCTCCCTTCTCGCAGCCGGGGTTTTTGTGGTCCGCAAGGTCCTCTGGTCTTAGGAGGTCCCGTCCTCCTTCGCGGCCTGCGTAGAGGGCCTCTTCGGCTTCCGATCATCCGAGCCCTAACGCGGGAATCCCGAGAAAAGCGGCTACGGTTCGACCGGAGGAAAGGCGTCGAGGACGCCTAAGGCTCCAGGCGTATGATGCCCCGTCTGAGGGCTTCGGTTACCGCGGCAGTGCGATCGGTGACGCCGAGCTTGTCGAAGATGTGGAGCATGTGGCTCTTGACGGTGGTTTCGCTGACCCAAAGCTTCTTGGCGATCTCTTTGTTGCTAGTCCCGTGCGCCACGAGCTCTAAGACCTCTATCTCACGCGTGCTCAAGGCTTCTTCGTCGGTCCCCCGCATCCTATCCACCAGGCGGCTGGCCACGGTCGGGGCCAAGGGAGACTTACCCTCCGCCACCACCCGGATCGCCTCGAAGAGCTCCTCGCGGGGAGCGTCCTTCAAGAGGTAGCCTGTGGCACCCGTCTCGATGGCCCGCAGGATGTCGGCGTCGCTCTCGTATGTGGTCAGTATCAGGATCTGCGTTTTGGGATGTTCGGCCTTGATGTGGGATGTGGCGGTCACGCCATCCATCTCCGGCATCCTGAGGTCCATCAGCACGACGTCGGGCCTGAGTTCGCCGGTAAGGGCGACGGCCTCCTTGCCGTTCGTGGCCTCCCCAACAACCTCGAAATCTGGCTCGCCGGACAGCATGCCGCTCAGGCCGGCCCGGACCACCGGGTGGTCGTCGGAGATCAGGAGCCGAACACTCACGGTACGCGCCCCGCGGACTCGACATGCGGTAACTCCGGGCTCCGGCTCTCCGGCGCAATCATCGGCAACTCGACCGCCAGCGTGGAGCCCTCCCCGGGCGCACTCTCGACGCAGAGCGACCCGCCGGCCTGCTCGATCCGCTCGCGCATTCCTTGGAGGCCAAAGCCACCCGAGGTTCGATCCTTTACTTCGGTGGCCGTCCGCGAGGGATCGAAGCCCACCCCGTCGTCGCGGACGTCCAGGGTCACGCAGCTGCCCATATAGGAGAGGGTCAGCGCCACCCGACTCGCGCGGGCGTGCTTGCGGGCGTTGGCCAAAGCCTCCTGCCCCGTCCTAAAGAGCGTCGCCTCGATCTCGGGGGAGAGTTGGCGCGGCGTGCCGGTCACGGTAACGTCGGCAGCGACTCCGCTCTCTTCGGACCACCTCTCTGCGAGCCTACCCAAAGCCTCCGGCAGTGAGGCCTTCTCCAGCGGCTCCGGCCGCAAGGCCCACACCAGACGTCGCGCCTCTGCCAGGCTCTCCCGCGCGGTGAGCCGTGCCTGGTCTAGGTGATGCCGCGCAGACCCCAAATCGGGGGGCAACGTCCCTTCCGCCGCCTCGAGGTTCATCACGATGCTGGTGAACCCTTGCGCCAGCGTATCGTGGATCTCGTGCGCCATACGCTGGCGCTCCCTCAAGACCCCGGTCTGGCGCCCAACCTTGCGGGCCTCCTCGACCAACCACAGGTTTTCGAGCACGAGCGCCACCTGCGCCCCGATGGTAAGACAAGCACGGACAGTGCTCCTCGGTAGGCGCCGGCGGCGGGAGGCAACCGCGAGTAACCAGACCCTCGCACTTCCGGGGGTGACCAGCGGTAGCAGAAAAGCAGACCGTATGCTCCGGCTCTTCCACGCCGCGCGCGAGCGAGCGGGCAGGTCTTCGGCCCGTAACGTCCGCGCGAACCTCCCGTCAGCACCGGTCAGCGCCGTCAAGTCTAGCCCATCGAAGTCCACGCCCCTCGGCCAGTCTAGCGAGAACCACGGCTTCCGGGTCTCCAGGGTCCCGGAACCATTGGGCGAAGTGTCCTCCGTCCGCACGGGGGCCTGCCACAGCGCCACCCCTGCTACCGCCGGACCGGCCAGGTAATCGTGGATGGCGGCGAGCACGGCTTGCGGGTCGCGCGCCGCGCTGATACCCCGGCTAGCCTGGTACAGGGCCTCCTGTCCGGCCACAACGTTCCGGCCTTCGAAACCCCCCAGCAAGCCGCCTGCCAGCGCCATGACTAAGTAAGTCGCCGCTTCGCCCAGGTCCAGGGGGGGAGCGTCGTATAGCACTATGCCCTGCATGACGACCACCGAGACCAGGGCTATCAACACCCCGTGCGTGACCGCCGCGGCGCCGACCCTACGCGCGGTCCACGAGGTCGCGAAGATCATTAACAGCATATGCATCATCGGCATGCCCCAAGCGCCGTACGCGTACCCGAACTGCATGACGGAGGACTGGACGTCCCGATCCAGCAAGGAAAGGATCAAGACGTAACTGAAGATCACCGGGTACAACAACAGGTAAGACATGATCCCGACCCCGGCACCGGTCGCGAGGACCCACCACCACCGTACGCTGCCCAACGCCCCATCCCTAGGCGAGGTGATCGTACCCCGGTCTGCACTCGGCTCCGGGCGGTCGGGGTTCAGCGCCGATGAGTAGAACGCGAAGAAAGATCCCAACCTACCGGTGCCCGCCCTGACAGACTTCATCAGTGGCGCCCCCGTCCGCCCGGAGCGAATCCCCCGCCTAATGTCTTCTTTACTACGTCTGAACGACCTTGTAAGTTTCATTGCAGCGTACTCCCTACGGAAATGGCACCTCGCGCACCCCGTTGCCTCAAGGATATCGCAGAGCGGACCCTATCCACAACCTTTTTTCGGCCACACTCACACCCCCAGACGGCACGGCGTAATTCATTCTTCTAGAGGATACGAGCTTAGTGCATGATCGAGTTGCATCTTCGGGAGCGGATGAGTGATCGCGGCGGGGGCGCTCGAAGCCTGTATCGAGAAGCGTGCGGCGCGATCCTTGCCCGAGTACCTCATTCTTGGCATCGACCGCCGTCTTATCTGGGCATGCAATGAATGATTTACCAGAGCGAAGGAGGCTTCCTCGTGAGAAATTGTGCCGCCGTGACCATTACAACCACTACCCAAGTAGTCTCCAAAAACGCCTCACTAGGAGCCTACTAACCGCTCTAGGGGGCTAGTGGCGAGCTCCGTAAGCGCGACGCCCGGCGGCTCACACAAAAGAGCTGGTCACTCGCACCACAGATAGCTCTCGCACACGTACTGCGCCCACCAGTAAGCCTCATCGAAACCGCTGGCGTGGGCCTGAGCGGTGAAAATCGGCAGCGAGGTGAGTAGCACCACCAATAGCATCAATACCAGCATGCGCGATGTCGTCATCCTCACCTCCTTCGTTGCCGCTAGATCGCTCGGCAACCAAAAACTTCCTGTCGAACGCATTCTATCGTACAAGCTTCGGGCTCGCGTCCTCCAAAAGTATGAGCCTGGACCACCAAAAGTATGATTTTTACTCTA
>JALZFK010000262.1 GCA_030861585.1 Actinomycetota bacterium
CCCGGGTTGATAGGCAATACTTTAGTAACTCAGAGGGGGACAACCATCGACCGTTTGGTGGGTGTTGGTATCCGCTACTCGATGGATAAAGGTGAGGACCGGCGCCCCCGAAGGGACGGCGTCCCTCTGAAAACCCTCTAAGCGTGCGGCTTAACTTTCGTCCGTTCTGTCAGGCGTCAGCCGGCCGGCGCCCGCTCGAAGCGCACCTCTTGCGTACCGCTGCCTAGAAGCAGGGCATAGAACGCTATCTCAAACCGTTTTGTAAGTTGAGTACTGCACCGAGGCATACTAGCGCGCTATAGTGCGGGGAGGTTCGTCATCTTGGAACGTCCGCGACCGCCACATGGTCGAGACCCTAGAGCGTTTGATGCGCCACCACGGGCCGGAGGCCAAGGCGATCATGTGGGAGCACAACACCCACATAGGCGACGCCCGCTACACCGACATGGCGGACGTCGGCATGGTAAACGTCGGGCAGCTCGTGCGCGAGCAGCGGGGGGTCGAGGACGTGGTGCCGGTCGCGAGCTTGAAATAGGTCTTTAGGCTGGGCGAGACCTTAGCGGGCAACCTCTCTTCAAACTTTGCCATCGCTCAGGTACACTTTAGCAAGTATGTACACAGGTGAAGAACAAGCTAGTGAGTATTAAGACTCCTAAAGATAGGTTAAGGCCTTCCGGGAGCACCTTTGGGGGCTTCTCGCACCGCGCTCCTAAACGCCGTAGGCGGCAGAGAACCATCATCCCTGTGCTCCTTATCTGCTCAGTCTTGGTCACGCTCCTAGGAACTAACTACTTGATGAACCAGGAGGGCAAGATCTACCGGAGCGTCGAGGTAGGCGGCATACCTCTTGGGGGCAAGACACCCGAGGAGGCTCAGCAGATCCTCGAAGAGCGCACCGGTGCACTCAAGGAGATTAAGCTTACCGGGCCCGAGGATTTCACCCTCTCCTCTGAGAAGCTGGGTGTGAGCTTCGACATCCAGGGCGATGTGGATCAAGCCTACGCTGTCGGACGCCAGGGCAACATCCTCAAACGCATCTACGAGCGGATAGAGGCAACCTGGGGCACGGTTGATATCCCGCTCTCGGTAAATTATGACCGAAAGGGACTTAGAGAGGGCTTGTCTGAGGTCTTCGATGCGCTAACGGTCGAGCCGGTCGAGGCTGGGTTTGAGGTCAACGGTAGCCCGGTCTCTGTCACACCAAGCCGTGAGGGCAGAAAGGTCGACGAAGAGAAGCTGCTCGACAACCTTGAGGCCGGGCTCCTCGAAGGAAAGCGCGAGTACGGGGTTCCCGTTATCACTGCCGAGCCGAAGCTTACGACGGAAGAGGCCGAGGACCTCAAGCCAACGGAGCTTATCGGAAGTTATCGGACCAACTACACCTTGAGCAGCGACAAGAGCCCCGAACGGGTAGAGAACCTCAGGATCGCCTCGGACGCCATAAGCGGCCAGTTCCTGGCCCCGGGCGAGGTTTTCTCCGTCAACGACGTGGTCTCTCCCCTGAAATACAACGAGACGAAGGTCATCATCTTCGGCAAAGAGGAGAAGGCCGACGGCGGGGGGCTCTGCCAGGTCTCCTCGACCCTGTACAACGCGGCCAACTACGCGGGCCTGGAGATCGTGGAGCGCCACCCCCACGACGCGCAGTTGCCCTACATCCGACCCGGCTTGGACGCGACCGTTTGGTTCGGGTCCCTCGACATGAAGTTCAAGAACACCACCGACGGCTACATATTCCTCCGGGAGTACGTGGCCGACGACGGCTACATCTACGCCGAGATCTGGGGCCAGCCCACCGGCAAGAAGGTGGAGATGGACTCCGAGCCCGAGTACCTGGGCGCCGATTACTCCAAGTGGGTAACCTACCAGAAGGTGACGGATAAAGATGGCAAGGTCACCTTCGACGATGTCATCCACAAGGATACCTATAAGCCCTTAATAGATGAGCACGGGAGGACCATCGCGCCCAACTCCGAGGAGCTCAACATAGCACCCGTCAACTACTAAGAGGTCAAGGCCTCGCTGGTCGGCTCTTCGCGACCAAAGAAAGTTGTACAGGAAAGCCCGCCCCCAGTGTTAGAGTAGCGCCTCCTGGCCTTCGAGCACGTCTTCGGGCTTGCCTCCAGGTCGCAGGAGGCGCGCCTCGCCTTGCCAGAGCAACACTTCGGCCGGCGCGGGGTGGCTCAAGAAACCCAGGTTGCTGGCACTGAACCCGTACGCCCCGCTGTAGAACACGCCGATGAGGTCTCCGACCCCCGGTCTCGTCAAGGGGATGTCGGTGCCGAACATATCGAGCGGTGTGCAACAAGGGCCCGCCACCGCCACGGCTTCCTCGGGCCCACCTCCCCCCATGCGGCTCAGGTTTAAGAGCGGGTAGGACTTCCGGAACACCTGCCCCATGTTGCCCGTCGCGGTGAGGTGATGGTTCATGCCGCCGTCGGTGACGACGAAGGTCTTACCCCTCATCTGCTTCACGTCCACCGCCCGAGTGACGTAAACGCCGGCCTCGGCCACCAGGTAGCGTCCCAGCTCGAAGATAAACCGGCAGCCTTCTAGCCGTGGGTCCCACTGGTAGGACGCCAGCAGCTCCCGGAAACCCTGGCCGAACCGATCCAGATCAAACTCCACCATCTTCTCGAAATACGGCACCCCGAACCCGCCCCCGAAGTCGATCATCGAGAGCGGTTGCCCGGCTTTGTCCGCGGTCTCCAGGGTGATCTCGAAGATGTTGCGACAATGCTCGAGGAGCGCCTCGACCTCGAAGACCTGGGTAGCGGTATATATGTGAATCCCCCTCAGGATGAGTTGCGGGTGGGAGAGCGTCCTTCGGACCGCCTCGTACAGATCGGCCTGATCCAGACCAAACTGTCCCACCGTCCCCCCCATGCGCATCTGGGAACCCATGAGCTGCGCGGCGGGGTTGATCCTCAAACCCACGCCGATCCGGCGTCCCGAGCCCTCAGCGATAGAAGCCAGACGATCGATCTCGTTCAAAGACTCTACGTTGACCGCGAAGATACTGTCTTCGACGGCCCTTCTGAGCTCGTCGTCGGTCTTGGCGGGCCCGGCGAACACGATATCCTCCGGAGCAAACCCCGCAGCGCGTGCCACGACTAGCTCGCCAGACGAAGCGACCTCGCCGCCGGCCCCTCCCTCCCCATGGGCTATGAGCTGACACACGGCGAGGTTGGGGTTGGCCTTGAGGGAGTACGAAACCTCCGTCCCCAAAGCCTCCCGGACGCGGCGGACCCTCTCCACGATCATCTCCCCGTGGTAGAGGTAGAAGGGCGTGCCGTACTCGT
>JALZFK010000263.1 GCA_030861585.1 Actinomycetota bacterium
ACCAGGAAGACGCCGAACTTCCCGTCCTCGGTTCGTGCCACGACCTGCACGACCTCGGCGAAGGGGGCGTTCGTGATCAGGTGCTTGTGCCCCGTTATGACCCAGTCGCTCCCCGAGCGCCGGGCAACGGTCTGGATATTGGTGGCGTCCGAGCCGGCCTCGGGCTCGGTGAGGGCGAAGGCGGTGGTGATCTCGGCCCGCATCAGCGGTTTTACGAACTCCTCGACCGCCCGGTCCGTCGCTGCCTCGACCATCGGGCTCGGCCCGTCGGTCCAGCCTAAGATCCACTGCTGACCGCCGAACCCCCGCAAAAATACCTCCTCCTGCAGGTACATCGAGGCCCTCAAGGAAGCCCCACGCCCCCCGAGGCGCTCCGACACGTGAGACGCGTAGAGCCCCGCCTCGGCCCCCAGGCGGTGCATCTTTCGCTTTAGCTCGCCTATCTCCGGAGAGATCCTCCCGTCGGGCGACCCTCCGCCGGAAGCCTCCTCGTGCGCGGCAATGGCATCCTTGACGGGACCTTCTATCAGCGCCCGCGCCTCGCTTACCAGCGGCCGGGCCTCCTCGACGGGCGGCCAGAACTCCATGCGCCCCTCCTTCCCTAGCAGCCTTTCGGGCACGGCATACAGAAATTCTCGCGCACGAGGTTAGCCAAGAAGCTCCTTGGCGGCCTCGTAAGGCAAGTCGTGGGCCTCGGCCACGGGCTCGGAGACGAGGCTCCCCCGCAAAGCCGCGAGACCTTTGAGAAGGGCAGGATTCTCCTGCGCCGCCCCCTCCACGCCGTGATCGGCGATCTCGAGGAGGTACGGCAGCGTTACGCTGGTCAGGGCGAGGGTCGAGGTGCGGGCCACGGCTCCGGGAATGTTCGCCACGCAGTAGTGCACCACACCCTCCTCGACGTAGGTCGGGTTGGAATGGGTGGTCGGCCGGCTCGTCTCCACGCACCCGCCTTGGTCCACGGCCACGTCCACGATCACGCTCCCATCCTTCATGCTCCTCACCATCTCGCGGCTCACGATCTTGGGCGCCTTTGCCCCGGCCACGAGAACCGCGCCGATAACCACGTCCGCTCCTCTCACGTAGGCGGCCGTGCGGGCCCTGTTGGGGATCACCAGGTCAGCCCTGCCCGCGAAGATGTCGCTCAGGTACGCGAGGCGCTTGGGGTTCGTGTCCAGGACGCTCACGATAGCCCGCATGCCTAAAGCTATCTTGGCGGCCTCCGTCCCCACCACGCCGCCGCCGATGATGGTCACCCTGGCGGCTGGTGTTCCTGGCACGCCGCCCAAGAGCAACCCCGCACCGCCTTGGGGGCTCTCGAGGCAGTGGGCCGCCGCCTGCACCGCCATCCTACCCGCGACCTCGCTCATAGGGGTGAGGAGCGGCAGACTACCGTCCGGCAGCTCCACCGTCTCGTAAGCGATCGCGTCGATCTCCCGCTCCATGAGAAACGCCGTAAGGCCCTTGTCAGCGGCGAGGTGCAGGTAGGTGAAGAGCTCCTGTCCCTCTCTAAAAAGATCATACTCCTCCGGCACCGGCTCCTTGACCTTGACTATGAGACCGGCTGTCTGGAAGACCTCGTCGGCGCTCCCGACGATGCGCGCCCCGCATGAGGAGTATTCCTCGTCGTCGAAACCGGCGCCCACCCCGGCCCCCTCCTGAACGACCACCTCGTGGCCGTGGTGCACCAGCTCCGCAACGCCGTCCGGCTGCATCGAAACCCGGAGCTCGCCGTCCTTGACCTCTTTGGGTACCCCAACGACCGTTGGCATAGACGCTCCTTCCTTCGTTCGAACCGACTATATACCAAAAGGTCGCCGAGGATAGCGAACGTCGTCAGGCTCGGGGAGGGTGGCGCCGTCCGGCCGGAGACGAGACAGTAGCAGTATTCGTAGTGTCATGAGCCGCGGTAGAACTCCGCGCACCGAGGCCCATAGCGAGAACCCCGGCAAGCGGTCGCCCACTGCAACTACGCACAGGAGCGGTATGCCAGAAACAGCGCGAGTTCGCGGGGAGACGTATCCGACGCGTAATAAGGGTTTGGGGCAGCTTCTCTGGCCTCATAAGCCCGCAAGGCTTAAACTTTGTCTAGTGTTGATCCTCCGCACCTCCAAAGCTTCGTGAGCTCGTGCTGAATCCGTTCTTTAACGATCGGGAGAGACGACTACGGGCGTTCTGGCGGCTGTTGCTCCAGTCCATAATCTCCTCGGTTTTGTGGTACGCAGCCTCCGCGTCGTTCGCCCTTGTTGGTAGAGCCGCCTTCGGGGCTGGGGCCGTCGAGGACCCCCTCGCGTCGCCGTTCTTTCTGGCGACCGGCGGGGTTGTGACGCTGGTCGTGGCGCTTTTCGTCGTGTGGCTCGCAGGCCGCTTCTTCGACCGGCGTCCGTTCTCGGGGTTCGGATTTCGTATA
>JALZFK010000294.1 GCA_030861585.1 Actinomycetota bacterium
ATCAGAAGGTCGCAGGTTCGAGTCCTGCCGAGCACGCTCCTCAACGCAAGTGTAATAGTTTTGAGCGCATTCTGGAAAGAGACCGACGTACACTAAGTACACCAATTAGTACACCAACCCGCCACGAACAGTGATTAACAGCTAGCAACACCTTCCGCGAGAATTAGGCATGAATAGAGGGATTAGTAGACGAGCACTAACAGCAGTAAACGAACCACCCGCAATACCTCTGAACGGGGTATCGAGGGTTCGAATCCCTCCTCCTCCGCTTCCTACATTTCGCCCTGACTCACCTTGTCACCCCCTTTATATTGGGTAGCAAATTGCTACAATGTTCCCTTATGGCAGAAGAGCAGAAGTCACAGAAGGTCGTCGAGACGTACAAGGCGGTAGCGGCGGGGATAGCCTCGGTGGTGACGGCGGTCTTTACCTCCAAGCTCGGGGTGGCCGGGACCTTGATCGGGACGGCGTTGACTGCGACTTTGATCACCTTGATCTCCGCCGCCCTGAAAGTTCAGCTGATGAAAGCTTCCGACACCATATCGGGTCTTCCGAGCGCGGTGCAGGGCCGCTCATCCACCCAGCAACTGCGCATCCCCGGCAGGCCCAACCCCGAGCCGAACCCGGTATTGGCTGCCGGACCGAAAGCATCGGGAGGCCGGCTCTCCGGCCTAGGCCCGCGCCTGCGCGCTATACCCGCGCGCCTGCGCGCCCTGCCCGGCTTCCTCAGGGAACTTCCGGCCGTCCAGAGGCGCAAGATGCTCCTCGCGGGCGTTTTGGCCGGACTGGTGGCAACGGTGATCGGGCTGAGCACCGTAACCGGCATCGAGCTCGCCGGAGGCAATACCCTCTCCTGCCTGGTCTGGACCTGTGCGGAGGACGAGACCGCCTCCGCGAAGTCTTCTGGTCACTCGGGCCTCTCCATTTTGGGTGGCCGCTCGCTTTCCAGTACCCAAGGCACCCCCTCTGTCGATCCGTCCGGGGGACAACCATTCGCGCCACAGAACGGCGAGCAAGTTCCCCAACAGCGGCAGCCGACCGGACAACCCGCGCAACCGCCGGGTATCGACGAAGGAGTGCTACAGCAGCAACAACAGCCCTATGAGACGCCGAGAGGTGCGGATCCAGCACAACAGCCCGATGTCGAGTCAGCGCCCGATGAAGACGGCGAGGCGAAGTCCCCCCCACCCGACAATCGGCAAAGCACCCCACAAAGGGGCGAGTCCGGGTATCAGCAGAACGGCCCGAAAAAAGAGGATCGGGGGTGAAACCCCGATCCTCTTCGGTCTCGTGAAGGGGGATGGACAGCCCCTAAGACCCAATTGGGCCATGGGGACCTTACTGTGCATCCCCCTTCATGGACTACGCCGCACCGCGCGGGCCGGTTAGGCCATACCGCGCAGCTCGGCCACCATGTCCAGGCCCTGCTGCTTGCACAGGTCCTTGGGGCGCATGATCGCCTGCTCGTCGAGCAGGTTGCGGGTGCGAGCCTCCTTCTCGAGGTGACGCTCGATCACGTCTATGGCCCGATCCACATCCTCGCGGGTGATCTCCTTGACCCTCTCATGAGCGATGGTTATCGTCATCTAATCAGCACCTCCTCTCCTCGGCGGTTTGGCGACGTTTGTAGCGTTTATCCGCCGTGCCCAACCTCAGAGTAAAGGCGCGCCGCGCCCTTGTCAAGAATATTTTTGGCGAACATTTCGAGCCTCACCCTCGTCTCCCGTTTGGCCCTTTGGCCAAGCCCCGGCTATCGTTGATCACGAAACGCTCCTTGAGATGAGGGAAGACCGTACGATGTTTTCGAGGCCGAGATCCTTGGCTGAAGCGCTTGAGACGCCGGGCAGCCCCGTTTGGGAGAACTCACACGGCGACTAGCGATAGAATGTAGTAATTATTAGGCAAGAGATTTGCGGTGAAAGATCCGGACGAGAGGAAAGAATGAGATATCGGAGACTTGGCAACACAGATATAGAGGTTTCCGAGGTGGGTTTTGGCGTTTGGACGCTCTCCACCGGCTGGTGGGGCGAGGTTGACGACAAGCGGTCGGTACGGCTCCTCAAGCGGGCGTACGAAGAGGGCATCAACTACTTCGACACCGCCGACACCTACGGCTCCGGCAAGGGCGAGATCCTCTTAGCCGATGCCTTTGGGCACATGCGGGACGAAGTAGTGATCTCGACCAAGATCGGCTACGACTTCTACAACTACACGAAACGCCGCGGCCAGCAGGAACGTCCCCAGGACTGGTCCGAGGATTTCGTCCGCTTCGCCCTCGAGCAGAGCCTGAAAAGACTCACCACCGACTA
>JALZFK010000300.1 GCA_030861585.1 Actinomycetota bacterium
GTCTCGAACGCGCGCCTGAGGACCTCGGGGTTGGTGAGGAGGAAGTTGACGGGGGCCATCGCCTCCACGAACTGCTGGAGATGGAACCTGAGGCGCTGCTGCTCTGCGGTATCCTCCTTGCCGTTGGCGGTCTCTTGGGCCTCGTTGAGAAGATATTCCGTGGCGAGTAAGTACGTCTCCTTGAGCATCGCGTAGTAGGGGTTGGAATCCCACTCCGCGGCGGAGAAACGCGGATCGGAGGTGCCCTCCTCTTCCTCATCCTGCTGCATACCCCAGAAGCGGGCCGCGGCGTTGCCCCACACCTCCATCGACTTCTCGAAGAAGCGCTGGTTGAAGTCCGTTGCCACCTGCATCGCCCGCGCGGGGTCCGACATCTCGCGCATCCAGAGGGTCTGCAGCGCCCGGGTGATCTCCACCCAGTCGAGGGGTATTATGTTGCGCAGGGGGTTGGCGTCTTGCACCTTGTCCAGGGCCGACAGCAGCGGGTCGCTGGCGATGGCCCCTTGGGGCAGCGGCTCCACCTCCTCTCCCGTGGAGATACCAGGCTTCGTCAACCAGGGAACGCTGGCCCCCGGGACCGCCGACATGTTGCCCATGCTGGTCCTGAGCCACTCCGACCACATCTTGAAGAACGGCTCGAAAGACGGCACCGAACCCATGTTCGGGAAGCCCATCTCCCCGAGGTTTCCTCTAGGATCTGTCATAACTCCTTCCTCCTCTTCTTCTTCCTGAGAAAGCTTCTGCGTCTAGTATCGATACTATACCCCTTTGCGGCATATTTTATCCCAAGCTCACGATGCGGCCTCCTGCCCCGTCTCGGACTGCGCGGGTATTACGTCACCGGCGCCGCCACCCCGACCATCTACAGCGGCGAATCGCTCAACAGGAGCTTCCTGCGCTCCACCGAGGACCTACCTTCCCGCAAGTAGATCCCCCTCATGATCTACGAACTCTCGCAAGCTCGTGCGAGAGCCCACACGGCTCCCCGCGCCGGTGTGGTAGCAGGCATCCGGAGCGTTTAGAATCCCCGTTATAGGCTGGCAAAATACTCGCAAAAAGAAAGAGAAAGCTTATGGAAGACAAGGAAGTAGCGCACCGCACGGAGCTCCACGTAACGGAGGAAGAAGCCCGGCAGATAGCTGGCCTTTTGCGGTACGCCATCGGCCTCAACACGACCGTCGGGCTCGTCTCCCCGACCGAACGCCGCCTGATCACACCGACCTACCGGGCTGCGGAGCTCGCCGCTCAGGTCCTCGAAGGCAAGACCTTCGCCGAGGCCACGCAAGAAGCGATGGAAACCTGGACCGGCTCCCTAGAGAAGGACTACCAGCACGCTCTTACGCTGGTGCAGTCTTCGCAGGACGCTATAAAGCAGGTCATGGCTCAGTACATGCAGCCCGAACAGTTCGCTCAGTATCTCGAGGTTTCCCAAGAACAGTTCCTTGAACTCGTCAAATCGGGGATGTCGATGGCTCCGGGTATCGACGTCTCCGAAAAATAATCATGTAGAAGCAAAACGCCCATTCTCCGGTCCCCAATCCGGAAAGATAAGCTTAAAATAGGTGCGCGTAGCATGCTTGATCCTAAAGAGCTGCCATCGAAAATGCTCTCCCGCCGTCGCCCAAAGGCGCGGCTAGGGTTGTTGGCGACGACACCTCAAGATACAATTCGCTATATGTGCTTTGCACATAATTACGAAACGGGAGCCCAAAAAGGGGCATCGCGTCGCGAAAGACCACACTGGATACCCGGATCACGGCCCCTGGATGTGGTTTCGAGCTCCTGCCGGTCCTTAGTGAGCAGGGCCATCGATTCCCAGGGATTTTTGGAAGGCGGGAACATGCCTTTCTCAGGTCAGGCGCAAGCCGACCGGGAGACGCGGCAAGCCGTCGAGGGGGCAAGCCGTTTCGGAGGGTGCTTGAGGTTCGTCTTGGCCCCGTTCGCACCCCCTTTCGTTCCTACGAAGAGCATTTGGAAGCGTCCGGCGGGGATGGCGAGGTAATTATGATGAACGAGCAAACGGAACACAAGACCCTGACTTTGACCGACGGTACGATCGTTTCGGTGCGGGAGATAGAGCCCGAAGACGCCCCGGCGCTTAAGCGGCTCTTCGACCGCTTGAGCGAGCGCACGGTCGAGCTGCGCTACTTCGGTCCGATGAACGAGCTCTCCGACGAAAAAGCCCGGCACATCGCCGAAGTCGACGGCTACGACCGGTACGCGCTCGTCGCCCTTGACCCGGAAGACGAGAACGAGATCGTGGCGCTAGCGGGTTACGACCGAGAGGAAGACACCCACAAGGCCGAGTATGCGGCGCTCGTCGAGGATCGGATGCAGGGTCTCGGGCTCGGTCATAGCCTGACCCGCTTCCTCATAGAGGCCGCCCGCGAGAGGGACGTCCGCTGCCTCCACGCCTTGGTCCTGCACGCAAACAAAGTTATGCTCCGGCTTCTGCGCGATCTAGATCTCCCCGAGAGCAAAAGCCGCGAAGAGGGTATCGAGCGCATCGAAATAGACCTGATACCGGACGAAACGGCGTAGGGCTCAGGGAAGCAACGCGTAACCGAGCACACCCGACCCATCAAAGAAAAAGAAGAAGCGGGG
>JALZFK010000306.1 GCA_030861585.1 Actinomycetota bacterium
GAACCGTGATCTTCTCCGCCACGACCCGCTCCACCGTGCCGCCCGAGCGCGCTATAAGTACGTCCCCCGTGTCCGTCGCCGCCCTAAACTCCATGCCGGTGCCGACGTACGGGGCTTCGCTCCTGACCAAGGGCACCGCCTGCCGCTGCATGTTCGCGCCCATGAGCGCTCGGTTGGCGTCGTCGTGCTCAAGGAACGGTATGAGCGACGTCCCGACGGAGACCGTTTGAAGCGGGGCCACGTCAACGTAGTCTACTTCCTGGGGCGAGACCGTTGCGACGTCGCCGCCGCGGCGCCTGGCCAAGATCTGCTCGGTGTCGAGTATCCTGCCGGTCCCTTCTTCTACCGGCGTGTTGGCCTGAGCAATGGTGAACTCTTCCTCCTCGTCGGCGGAGAGGTACTCGATCTCGTCGGTCACGAAGCCGTCCACGACCTTGCGGTACGGAGTCTGCAAGAAGCCGTACTCATCCACCGTCGCAAAGGTCGAGAGCTGTCCGATAAGCCCGATATTCGGGCCCTCCGGCGTCTCGATTGGGCACATCCGCCCGTAGTGCGTCGGGTGCACGTCGCGCACCTCTATGGGAGCCCGCTCACGGCTCAAGCCGCCCGCGCCCATGGCGTTCAGCCTACGTCGGTGAGACAAACCACTGAGGGTGTTCGTCTGGTCCATGAACTGCGAGAGCTGCGAGGAACCGAAGAACTCCTTGATCGCTGAGGCAACCGGTTTGGTGTTAACCACGCTCTGCGGCGTGATGGTGTCGGTGTCCTGCGTCGTCATCCGCTCGCGCACAACTCGTTCCATACGGTACATCCCGATCCGGAACGCTTCCTGCACCAGTTCTCCCACCGTCCGGAGTCTACGATTACCAAAGTGCTCGTATTCGTCCAGCTTGTGCCGGACGCGCTCGTAGTTGATCCGACCGAACTCCTGATCCTCGTCAGCGAGCCCCTCGGAAATCTCCACGAGGCGCTTCAGGAGGGCCTCGATGTCCTCGATGGTCAGCGTGTACACGTCGCTGGGTACGTCGAGCTTGAGCTTCTTGTTAACCTTGTACCGCCCGACCTCCGAAAGATCGTAGCGCTTCGGGTCGAAGAAGAGCCCATCTACGAGGTTCTGTGCGTTTTCTATATTGACCGGCTCTCCTGGCCGCTGCCGACGGAAGACCTCCAAGAGCGCATCCTCCCTGGAGGTGGTGTCGTCCCTCTCCAAGGTATTGCGCATGAGCCACGAGTCCTCGAAGCGCGCCATGAGCTCCTCCGGGCCGCCCATGTCGAGCGCCTTCAAGAGCACGGTGACCGGCAGCTTTCTCTTGCGGTCTATCCTTACCGAGATATACCCCTTGGTCTCGATCTCGAACTCGAGCCAAGACCCCCGGGACGGCATCAGGCTAGCCGTCAAGACCTGCTTGGTGGCGTCCTTGGGCTCCATGACGTACGCCCCCGGCGACCGCACGAGCTGGGTGACCACGACCCGCTCGGTCCCGTTAATGATGAAGGTTCCCCAATCCGTCATGAGCGGGAAGTCGCCCATGAAGACGTCCTGCTCCCTGAGCTCGCCAGTCTCCTTAACGATGAAGCGCACCCGCACGAATAACGGCGCCGAGTACGTCTTGTCCTTGGAGACGCACTCCTCGATGGAGAAGGACGGTTCCTCGAAGTACGGCTCCCCGAACTCAACGGCGTAGGAGCCGGTGTAGTCCTCTATCGGGGAGATCTCTGTGAGGGTACGACGAATACCCTCATTACGGAACCTCTCGAAAGAAGTCCTCTGTATTTCTATAAGGTTGGGTAACTCAAAATCGGTCCTCATCCGGGCATAAGGGTGGCGCTTCCGGCGCATGACGGGGGTCACCAAACTAGCTCTCCTCCAGGAATAGTCGTTGAAGAATGGCTGAACACGCAACGGGATATCTTACCTCCCGCTCTCCGAGAAGTCAAGACATCCGTAGGTAGATAAATTGTGGGCGTCGGTCCGCTAGGACCAGCGCCCGGAGTTTAGCACGGTTGTTCCGTGCGCGCCACCGCCTCTACCTGAGCTCCACCGTGGCACCGGCCTCTTCCAGCCTAGTCTTTAGCGCCTCGGCGTCCTCCCTGGAGAGAGCCTCCTGGACGGGATTCGGGGCCTCGTCAACCAGGGCCTTGGCCTCTTTTAGCCCCAGACCCGTAACGGCCCGGACCTCCTTAATGACCTGGATCTTCTTCTCGCCCGGCGACTGAAGCACCACGTCGAACTCGGTCTGCTCTTCCTCGACCGCCGCCGTACCGTCACCGGTCGGAGCCGCAGCGGGAGCTGCCGCGAACGCCGCCGCCGACACCCCGAACTCTTCCTCGAACATCTTGACCAGCTCGGAGATCTCCAGGACCGACTTCTCCTTGATTGCGTCGATGATCTCCTGATTGCTCAGTGCCACTTCAAGTCCTCCTAACTCTTCTTCCGCTTGTCGCTACTACGCTTGCTTCTGCTCGGCCACCTGGTTAAGAACGATGGCCAGGTTTCTCAAGGGCGCGTTCAGCACCGTGGCGAGCCCGGCGATCGGAGCCTGTATCGCCCCCAACAACTGCGCGAGTAACTGCTCCCGCCCGGGAAGTCTCGAGAGCGCCACGACATCCTGCGCGCCCATCACCCGGCCGCCGTCTAACAGGCCACCCTTAACCTCGAACGATTCTACCTCGTCCGAGAACTCGGCCATCAGCTTCGCGCCTGCGACCGGGTCCTCGCTGAACGCCAGCGCCGTCGGCCCCACGAGGAACTCCGAGATCCCCTCAACGCCCGCTTGGTTCGCCGCCCGCTGCGCCAGCGTATTCTTCACGACCACGAACTCCACACCCGCCTCGCGGCTCCGCGCGCGTAGGCGGGTGCTCTGGGCCACGTTCATGCCCTGGTAGTCCACGAGGATCACCGAGCCGTCCTCGAGCTTCCCCGTAAGCTCCTCGATCACCCGCGCCTTCTCTTCCCGATTCACGTCTTGGCTCCTCCGCTACTAGAAAACCCCGGGGCCGCAGGCACCCGGGGCTTGAAGATTTCCCTCGAACTGCTGCGACCTCGGCCGGGAGTCCTTTCAGACTATTGCACCCTGCCGGGTCCCGGCTATCTCTGGCCTCTTCTCTGTACTTTATGCGAGCGAGATGTTAATCCCTCTCGATCGTGGGGTCAACCTTGATCGAGGGTCCCATCGAGCTTGCGATGGCGACGGAGCGGAAGTACCGACCCTTGACGGCCGCCGGGCGTACCCTCTGGAGCTCGTCGCGCAGGGCGAAGTAGTTCTCGACCAGGCTGTCTATATCGAACGACTTCTTACCGATAATGCCGTGGATGATCCCATACCGGTCCACCCGGTACTCGATCTTGCCGCCCTTGAACTCTTCGACTGCCCTGCCCACGTTCGGCGTCACCGTACCGCTCTTCGGGTTGGGCATAAGGCCCCGCGGGCCCAAGATCGGGCCAAGCCTACCGACGATGCTCATCTGATCCGGGGTCGCCACCGCGACGTCGAACTCCAAAAAGTTCTCGTCCCGGATGCGTGCCGCCAAGTCGTCCGACCCCACGATGTCCGCCCCGGCC
>JALZFK010000350.1 GCA_030861585.1 Actinomycetota bacterium
CCGAGGTCGAGCGAAAGCTCCGCGAAGACCTGGCGTTCGACGCCTCCCTGTTGGGCGAGCAGGCCCAGGAGGAGGTGCTTCGTGCCCAAGGGGCCAAAGCGTTCGATCGTCCGCGCCGAACCACCGCCCGCGCCACGTCCACGGCCTCCCGCGCGTTTTGCGAAAGTTTGCTCAGGTCCGTACTATCTCTCCGGAGCGGCCCTAGTAGCCTTGGCGACCGCCAAACCCAGCGGCCACGGCGGCGATGAGCGCCGGGAGTACTTGCCCAAAGGAGAGCGCGCCGACGAGGAACGAAGGGGCAAGGAACAGGGAGAAAGCTATCAGGACCCCTATCACCGAGACTACAACCGCCAGCAGGCCTCCGTTGCGGCCTCCGGCACGATAAACCAACGTGCCCGCCCCGTAACCGGCGGCGATCGCGAGTACAAAGGCGAGAATCCCGGCCAGGTTGAGCAACACGTACGCCACCGGGATGCCCACGAGGGCGACGCCGATCCCCGCAAGAAAGGTCTTCAGGACCTGGTTCGGTTTCATCACACCGGTGCGGGCACTGCGGGGGAGCTTGGCGTCGTCGGGGCATTTAATCCCCACATCCGTCGGCTTCATGCACTCGGTGCAGATGGGCCGCCCGCATGTGGCGCAAGAAACGCGCGTCTCCCTTCTCGGGTGCCGGTAGCAGTGCATGGTCTCGGTCACTAGAACCTCCTTCGCGCGAGCTCCCCGCTCGGCAACGGCATGATCTCCCGCCTGTAGCTGCGGTGCACCTCTTCTATGGCCTTGCCGTGCTGCACCGTCTGCCTCTCGATCTCCTCGCGCAGCTTGAGGTTCTCGGCCTCCAGCCTCTCTACCTCCTTTTCGAGGTCCAGGATCCTCTTTACCCCGGCGAGATTCGTTCCCATCTCTTGGGTAAGCTTCTGGATGTACCTCCCAAGCTCCACATCCTCCTGGGAGTACAATCGCGTATTCTTTAAGCTCTTGCGCGGACAGAGCAAACCCTTCTGCTCGTACATCCGCAACGTTTGCGGGTGAACCCCGATCAACTCCGCCGCGATGCCTATCATAAAAACCGGCCTCTTGCGTATGCTGGCCGCCAACCTTCTAATCCTCCTCTAAACTCCTACCGCTGCTCCGCCTCGCGCGATGCAGTGCGCAAGAGCCCCTCGCGCACGTTCTCGTCCCGCTCCTCGGCCAAAGCCTCCAGGATCTCCTTCTCCCGCCGGCTGAGCTTCTCGGGTACGACGACCCCGACCTGCACGATGAGGTCTCCGGGCTCGCCCCCCTTTCGCGCCCGTGGGGCCCCGGCCCCACGCACCTTGAACCGCTTGCCGTCCTGCGTCCCGGGCGGCAACCGCAGCTTCACCGTCCCACCCCCGGGCTTCGGCACCTCGATCTGTGCCCCCAAGGCCGCCTCGACGAAGCTCACCGGCACCTCGATCCAAAAGTCGTCCACACGCCGCTCGAAGAGCGGGTGCTCCGCTACCCGCGTTACCACGTACAGATCCCCCGCTGGTCCCCCCTTGCTTCCGGCGCTCCCCCGCCCCGGGACCCGGATCTTCATCCCGTCCTTGGCCCCCGCGGGTATCCTCACCGTCACCTGCTTGCTTCTGCGCAACCTGCCAGCCCCCCCGCAAGAAGGGCACGGCTTCTCGACGACGCTCCCCTCGCCCCCACACCGCCCACACGGCTCCGAGAGCGCGAAAAAGCCCTGATCCCGGCTTCTGACCCCCCGCCCCGAACACTCCGGACACACCCGCGGAGCCGTCCCGGGGGCCGCCCTCGTACCCCGGCATTCCTCGCACGCCTCCTCAATCGGGGCCGTGATGCGAGTGGTAACCCCTTCCAGCGCATCATTGAACTTTAGGTTTACGCTTACTGTTACGTCCTCACCTCGGGTAGCCTGTGGTCTACTACTACGCGTTGCGCCGCCGAAGATGTCCCCGAAGTTCCCGAACAGATCCGAGAAATCTGAGAAGTTTACGTTGGTGCGGCCACCCGTGCCGCCCGTGTTAGCACCAGTGCCACCGAAGAAGGCGCGGGGACCTTCGTCGTATTCCCGCCTTTTCTCGGGATTGGAGAGGATTTCGTAGGCGTGCTGAACCTCTTTGAAGCGTTCTTCAGCCTTCGGATCTTCCCGGTTAGCGTCCGGGTGGTACTTGCGGGCCAGCTTACGGTAGGAGCGCCGGATCTCGTCCTGCGACGCCCCCTTGGAAACCCCCAAAACCTTGTACAGATCCTTCGTCTCCATTTCTAAACCTGTTTGGCAACTATAACCTTGGCCGGGCGTATGGGTTTGCCGTTAAGGACGTAGCCACGTTCAAGGGTTTGGATGACGGTATCTTCCTCGTGTTCGTCAGAGGGCTGGCCCATGACTGCTTCGTGGACGGTGGGGTCGAAGCTCTGGCCGTCAGAGGCGACCGGGGCAAGGCCCTCCTGCTCTAGGACGGCGACGAGCTGGTCGCGCGTGGCCCGGACGCCCTCCCGGATATCCCCCCCGACCTCCAAAGCCCGGTCGAGGTTGTCCAAGACGGGCAGGAGCTCGCTCACGAGCCTTTCGGACGCCGTCTGGACCAGGCGGGCGCGCTCCTTCTCCTGGCGCTTACGCGAGTTCTCGAGCTCGGCCTTCATGCGGCGCGCGTTATCCAAATATTCGTCCCGTTCTCTGCGGATGGCTTCGAGCTCGTTGGCGAGCGCCAGGACCTCCTCCCGCGCTATCTCGGGCTCCTCTTCGGGATCCATCTCCCGCTCTTCTTCCTCGACCTCCAACTCCTCCGGTACCACCCCGGGATCCTCCGACCCGCCCCTCTCGAGCGGTTCGGAGACCACCTCGTCGGTCGGAAGAGCCTCGTCCTTGTCGCCGCGCTCTTCCTGAGGGGAAGGATCTTCTTGAGGAAACAGATCGTCCTTCGGAGGCTCTCCTTCCCGGCGGTGTTGCTCTTCGCTGCTCAAGACTTCCCTACCTCCCGT
>JALZFK010000365.1 GCA_030861585.1 Actinomycetota bacterium
ACGCAGTATTGTCCGCTCCATCCGGCCGCGCAGGCATACCCGGCCTGGTCTATCCACTTCATGACCGCGCCGCCGTGCACTTTGCCGCCGAAGTTGACGTCCGTCGGCTCGGCTAAGAAGCGTAATGTGACTTCCCGTTCCCTTCGCGCCATGACAACGCTATATACTACTGCACGCCCCTAAGCCGCGCAGCAGTCGCCCACGATACTACTGATTACCTCCGTCCGCTCGGAGACAAGCGTCAAGAACAGCAGGAGGACGGGTCGTGGTTCTTAAGTTCTTAATATTAGGCTCAGATCCGTTCTGTCTGCACCAAGTACACGTAGATAAATTCTGAGGAGTGGTAATAGCTGCGGAGGCTGGAAAGGCGGATTATAAGAGCCCTCAAAATAATCGTAACCCTCATTCGGTACCAGGAGCTTGGCGAAAGCATTTTCTGGGATAGTCTTCACAGTAGCTCTCCTTCAAACCTGTTGTCCTCTGGGACGATACGATCTAGCAGCCGCAACCCAGACCTAACCCATTAACCCGCTCTGCTAGCCCACCGTTCTGGGCTTTCTCTTCACCCAACCACTCTTTCTTTCGTTCCACGATGTCCCCTCGCGGTTCTTGCTGAGCTGCTCACTATGCAATATAGGTACTTTAATTAATGTACACGAATGACGAGCCTGTCAACTATCCGCAGGTAATGAGCCAGAAAGCCCTTTAGTCTCCATCTACCGCGTTCGTCATAACGGTAGACAAACCGACCCGTGGTGCTCGGAGAAACCTAAAGCGCATCCCCAGCAGTGACCGGCGGGATCGCCGTGCCCAGCACTCTCGGCAGGGAGGCTCTCTCCCTGCTCTTAGCTTCGGCCCTTGGCAAGATGCTTTATCTTCGTCGAGGAAGCTTCTTCGATGGGATCGAGGTCGGCAGAGTAGAGCTCTAAGTAGAGCACTTCGCATCTCCTCTTCTCGATTGGTTCCCTAACACCTCGTAGCAGGAAGCTGAAGGGCTGATGACCCGCGAGGAGCTTCGAGGCAAACTGTGCGAACGGGACGAGACCGTGAGGTTGGCTGAGGCAGAGATAAAGGAGCTGAGGCGTCATAAGGAGTACATCCGGACGACGGAAGACGCTGGTAAGGAGTTACTGGGACGCTATGCGAAGCTCGTCCCCGAAAAACTCGAGGATTTATCCTCCGCCAAGAAGAGGTGGATCTATTAAACGCTCCAAGCTAACGTCTCGGTACGAAGGAGGGTAAGATCACCATCGAGCTTCCCTTCTTTCCGGATGGAGAAGAAGTTTGTTGGGGACAAACCGTAAGTTGCTACCGGCTATAACACAAAGTAGGGACTCACCTCAGGGTCCACAGGTCCTGGAATAAGGCCGCCGGGGAGCACACTACGGTTTGGGCTTCGTTCCGGGTCTTGCCTCGGCTTTTCCCCCGGCGGAGGCTACGTCGGTGGGCTTACCGATCATGCGCCGTACGAGGAGGAGGCCCACTATCCCGATGAGGGTCGCGAACCACAGCGTGGCCAACCGTATAACGAACGTCAAGGCCACCGAGGTCCCCGCCGAAAGCCCCGCCACGGTATCGAACATCCCCGCCATACCCGCCTCGGCCGCCCCGATCCCCCCTGGCAGCATGGTCAAGGCCCCGCCGAGCGAGCTGACCACGAAGATGAAGACCACCACCAGGAAGGGTGTTTCGGTCCCCATCTCCACCACGCAGAGGTGTACGGCCAATAACTCGATGCCCCAGGAGCAAAAAGAGATGGCTGTTCCGACGATAAGCGGCCGCGTCGCCAAAAGCTCGTTGGAGGCCCCGTGGAAGTCCCCCAGGTGCGGCGTCAAGCGATGGAGGAGCGGCAGCTTCAGGAGCGTCCTCTCGGCCAGAAGCGAGAGATGCTTGGACCTCAAGACCACGATGCCGGCCGTCGTGAGGGCCAGAAACAACAGGAGGCTCTCCGGCCCGAAGCTGAAAGCCAAAGCGCCGACGAAGCCCCAGAGGATCATGCCGGTGCCGTCGGTGAGCCGCTCGGCGACCACCGCGGGGGCGGTGCGGGCCGTCGGCGCACCGTTGACCTGGCGGATAAAGACGCTTTTGAGCACCTCGCCGAGCTTGGCCGGTGAGATCGTCATAGAGAGCCCCGCCGCGAAGATGGCGGCGTTCATCTGAAGCGGCACCGCAACCTCGAGGACGCGGAGGTAGTACGACCACCGGACGAACCGCACCACGTAGGAGAAGGCGACGAGGCCAAAGATCACCGGCAGCAGCGACCAGCGAAAGCTAGCAAAGGCGTCTCGCAGGTTATCCAAGCCGCTCACGACGGCGAGCAGGAGGTAGACGGCGACGCCGAGGCCCAAGGCCAACACGAGGTTCTTTTTCAGGCGCTCCACGCGGCGTTTCTTACAGAAGGTAGATGACCGTCATGACCACGGCGATCCAGAGCAGTAGCGTGATCTGTAGCGGCCGGTCTTGGAGGAGCAGGGTATCCGGATTGCCGCCGCCGTTGCGGTGGACGAGGAGCATATAGCGAAAGACACCGTATATCACGAACGGTATGCTCGCCGTCATATACGCGTGCTCGTAGGCCAAGAACGTGTACATCGTGTACGCGATAATCGTAGCCGATATCATGATGTTCATCATCTGGTCGAGCATCTCGACCGAATAGTCCTCGAGGTTTCGGCGGTGATGCACCGCCGCGTCTCCGAGCACCGCCAGCTCGTGTCGCCGCTTGGAGAACCCGAGGAAGAGCGTAAGGAGGCCCGTGCAAACGATGAGCCACGGGGAGATGGGCTCCCCGACCGCCGCCACCCCCGCGCCCGCCCGGATCAAGAACCCCGCAGAGATGCTCATCACGTCCAGTATGGCTACGTGTTTGAAGACCAGCGTGTAGATAGCCTGCAGCGCGAGGTAGGCGAGCCCCGCCAAGCCTACCCCGAAGCCCAAAAAGAACGCCAGAGCCAAGCCTCCAACGATGAGCAGGGCCGCGTATACGGCAGCGGCGCGGACCGGAATCTCCTCGCCCGCCACGGGCCGGTACCTCTTCGTGGGATGCTTGCGATCCTCCTCGATATCCAGGATATCGTTCACGGCGTACACCGCCCCCGAGAGCGCGCAGAAGGCGACGAACGCCAGTAGCGCTTCCACCACGCTCGACGCCTGCAAGGCTTCCCCCGAAAATACCACCCCGGCCAGGACGAACCCGTTCTTCGTCCACTGCTTCGGCCGGACCAGCCGGACGTAAGCCGCAGGGAACCCTATCGAACCACCCGCTTCCATGAACGCGCTTTCTACCACAAACCGTTAGAAAAATCCTAAACCAAGCTTCGCCCTCACCTTGAGCGTGTTCCCGCGCCGATCGAGGAACGGGCTTCTAGATAGGCCCGTTCTTCTCGTGACACTGGTCAAGTCCCTTCGGCCTCGCGTAGACTGCCTCGCCTATCGACTTTTGGGTAAGCAACGACAGCTATCTTACCGACCGCTTCTAAAGGTCCCGCTCTTCCTCGTCGTTTTCTTCGTCCCCAGCGCCATCGTTCTCGTACTCTTCGCTCCTGACGGGAAGTGGTTCTTCGGGAGCGACGGGGTTGACGAAGCGGGCGATTAAGATGCTTAGCTCGTACATGAACACCATGGGGACGGCCATCAGGATCATGCTGAACGGATCCTGCCCTGGCGTCAGGGCGGCGGCGAGAATGGCATTCACGACAATGGCGTGCCTCCGGTACCTCCTGAGAAACGGGGCGGTAATGAGCCCGAGCTGCGCCCCCACCAAGGTGGCTGCTGGGAGCTCGAAGACTATCCCGAAGGCGAGCAAGAACCGTGTGACGAACGCCAGGTAGGTGTCGGCCGTGATGATCTGTTCGTAGCGGTCGGGGGCATAGTTGAGCAAGAACTCCAGGCCGTACGGTAGCACGACCCAGTAGCCAAAGGCGACCCCCGCCAAGAACAGCGAGGAGGACAAAGCGATCAAGACGTACGCGAACGCCCTTCCTACCTCCCCCACCGCCGGAGCGACGAAGGCCCAGATCTGGTAAATAAGCACCGGGAGCGTCAGCAAGAACGCCGCGTACAGGGCAAGCTTGACATCCGTGATAAGCGGAGAGGTTACAGCCGTGAACTTGAGGTTCTTAAGCCCCGAGGGCTCGAGCAGCCAGTCGTAGATCTGCGCACGGAAAAACCAGGCGACGACCGCGACGACGACGAAGATTACCCCGACCTTGATGATCCTCGAACGGAGCTCCTCGAGGTGCTCTATGAGGGTCATCCGCGCTTCGTCGCGCGGACGGGTGGGTAGCCGCAGAGGCCCGGCCATTTAAAGCCTCAGGCTTTAGTGCTTCTGCTCGGAGCGCTCGGCCTGCTCCGCACGGGCAGCTTCTCTTCCGCGCATGTGGGCGTTGTCCTCGTCGGCCTTATCGGCCCCGCTCTTCAGCTCCTCGGCCTTCTTCTCCTCGCCCACCTCGTCCTCGACCTCGCCGCGGGTGCCCTTCCTGAACTCCCGGACGCCGCTCCCGAGGCCCCTCGCGAGCTCCGGGATGCGCTTCGCCCCGAAAAGGAGCAGGATGATCACGAGCAATATGATCAACTCCGTACCACCGACGTTAGGGATCATCTATCCTCCAAATCGAGTAGCTTCTCGCACTTGCCCTTCATTATACGGCCCCCGAGCGAGGTGCAGATCACTGCTTCTTGACGCCGTCGGTGGCCTCCCCGTTCTTGAGCAGGTTGTCGATGCGCTCCTTGAGGGCGTCGGCCTGCTCGCCTTCGGGATCGCGCTCGAGGTAGCCGTTCCAGTACCGGATCGCCTTGCTCTTCTCCCCGGCTTGCTCGTAAGCCTGGCCCGCCAACAGGTACGCCTGGGGATTGTCCTCCCGGATCTCCGTGGCGGCGGCGTAGGCGTCCCCGGCCTCCTCGTATGCTGCCCTGCGCTCCTCTTCGTCCGCCACACCTTGCGCTTTCCGGTCGTAGGCCTGGCCCAGGTAGAGCGCGATGACCGGATCTGCGGGGGCGGCCTCGCGGCCCCTCTTTAAAACCTCCACCGCGCTGTCCGTCTGGCCATTCTCCAGATAGAGGCCGGCGAGGCGCCTTATGATCTTGGGGTTCTCGGGGTCTCCTTCGAGGTCTTCTTGGGCGCGGGCTATCTGCTGATCGGGGCCACTCGTTGGCTCTTCTTGCCCTCCGGAGCTGCCGCCCAGGATATCTAAGATGCTGTAGTTGATGTTCGTGCCGACCCCCATGAAAACAAAGGAGCCCACGAAGACCACGGCCAGCGCGATGGCGCCGACCCTGGTCCAAAAGCTGATCTTGTCACGATCGAGCATCACGGCGGGCTCTCTCCTACGGCTCTACCACAGGCCCACCCGATTGTATAACACCGTCGAGCGTTCACCACCGTTTCGGGTCGTTCGACAATCCCCGCAAGGTGCGTTCTTGCGCCTCGTCGCTACCCACAGGCGCTTGCGCGAACCTCACATGGCCACATCCGCCACGCCCGCGCTCGATCCGCGTTGTGCGACGATACTACTCGTCGCGCCGCAAGCGATGGGCGGTAGGCCTCTCGCCCTCCTCGCTTCCGGGGGCGAAACCAGCTTGACCAGCAGAGCCGCCGCCCGGCCGCGTAACCTCCTACCAGATAGGACAGGAACAACGTGGCCAGGATTCCGGGGAGGCCCGTGATTCCGGCGCCAGTTCCGTCATCGTCGATCACGAGTAGCGCGACGACGAGAGTAACGAGGACTCCGATGATGCCGCTTAGGAGCAGCGCGGCACCTAAAGCCGTCAACCTCCCTATTGGCACGCCGATCCAGCCAGGGGCCCGCTCGATCCCCGAGCCCCCTTGGCTTCTGCGCGGTTCCTCCGTGCTTTGCCTTCCTTTTGCCAACCTCTCGTTCCCTGAAACAGAGGGGATCTTCTTGGCTGATATACGGATTTACCCTTCGGAAGGCCCCTGCATTCTTCCGCTAAGCGGTGGTGCTCCTCGAACCCAGGCTACCTGTCGCGTCGCTCGGTCTGGTCGTCGATCTCGACCTCTTCCTTTCGCACGTCCTCCTCGATGACCTCCTCGTCCTCGACGACCTCCTTGCGAATCCGAATCTCCTCCTTAACTACCGGCCGCTTCTCGACCACGACCTCTTCCTCGATGATGGGCACCCGGATCTCGTCTTCCTCGGTTCCACCACCCGAGGCCGCTCGGCCGCCGGTCCTCGAAGCCCCGTGGCCCTCCTCTTCGACGGGTACCCTTTCTACGTGGACCTCCTCGCGCTTCTTTGGCACCCTAAGCTGTTCGCGCTCGGTCCTCACCCGCTTGCGGACCCTCGTGCCGCCGGCCTCGCGCTCGAGGGTCCGAGCACTTAGCTCTTCCTCGGAGCGCTGGATCCGCACCTCGTCCTCGCCAAGGTCCCTATCACCCTCGCGATCTAGGTTGCCCCTCGCCGTCGCACCGAGAGGCCTTTCACCACTACGCTCGCGGCCCACGCCCCCTACCGCTGCCCCGCCGAGATACCTCTCGTTGGAGCGCTCGCGGGCCTCCGAGACGCGCTCCCCCGGCCGCAGGTCGACCCGCCGCTCATCGCCGCCGGCAGCGCCAGGGTAGTACGCGCCGTAAGCTCTCCTCTCCGTGGAGGTTTGCCCGGTCTCTACTCCATAGTAGCTGTGCACCCTCCGCTCGAACTCGAGCGTTATCTCCTCGTCATCACCGAAGGTAGGTCCCTCCTTGACCATCTCCTTGTCCGCCGCGACCTCGACGAGCTGACGCTTGTCGTTTACCCGCACGAGATCTATCGGGATCAGGGTGGTCTTGGTGCCCAGCAAACCCGTTTTCACGCCGATGTACTCGGGGCGGTCACTCTCGTCCACGAAGAGATCGTCGACCTTGCCTATCTTCTCGTAGTGCATATCGTAGACCTGGTAACCCGCAAAGCTGTGCTCGGCCTCCGTAGACCGGTCGCCGCGTTCCCCGTAAGCCAAAACAACCTCCTTGCGTAAGAGCCTCTACCCTATGAGAATAGATGTCCTCATATGCAGTTACACACGTGATTGTACCTAGATATAACCAAACTAACATGCGGAAAAGTTAAGATAGCAAAACGAGGAGCGGACTCGGCTGGACAGCGGGTCCGCCCCCAAGGTTGCTCTGTTCTCCCCGAAGACCGCTCTAGAACGGGGTTACCGGTTGCGGCGCCTCGTATCGTCTGTGCCCCTATTGCGTTCGAGGCTTCCACGGCGCGTGGTCTGGTCGTCTACGTCCACCTCTTCCCTGCGGACGTTCTCTTCGACGACCTCCTCCTCCTCGATAGCGTCCTTACGCAGATGGATCTCCTCCTTGACTACCGGATGCTTCTCCACCACAACCTCTTCGGCGGTTACGGGCACGAAGATCTCATTCCCCCCGATCTCGGCCTCCGAGACTTCCCTGCCCTTCACGGGCACCCTTTCTATGTGCACCTCCTCGCGCTTCTTTGGCACCCTAAGCTGTTCGCGCTCGGTCCTCACCCGCTTGCGGACCCTCGTGCCGCCGGCCTCGCGCTCGAGGGTCCCGGCACTTCTCCTCCTCACTCCTCTGTATCCTGAACTCATCCTCGTCTTCGAGACCGCGACTGTCCCCGGTGACCCCCTCGTACTCCGCGGAGGTCAGCCGCTGGCGGGGCTCCCCACGCTCGCGGTCGACGCCGTTCGTGGTCGCGGCGGGGCGCTCCTTACCGACGCAATTTTCCGGCACTATACACTTAATGCACGGTAAGGCCGCGCTGCTAGAATGGCGGAGTGCGTATATGAAGAGCCGTACGGTTTATCTTTCAAGCCATATTTATCTTCAAAGCAGGTTGGTCTGTCATCCTCACCTTATTATTCAACATCTTGTGGAAAGCTCTCGAGTTTTGGCAGGTCGCGGACTTTTTGCCGAGTCGTATGACACCACTTGGAGACTTCTTAAATAGCCTTGAGAGCACTTTAGTGCTTGTGGGACTTGGGTTCTTGCTCGTAGGCAAGGCGGTATACGATCCCTGGCCTGAATCACCAAGACCAGAGCCCCAAGGGCTGAGTGTTCTCAGCGACGAAAATCTGAGACAACGTTGCCGTGAGTTGCCCAATGCACTATTCGAGTTCCATAGGCGCCAGCAAGAAACCAAGGATGTGGCGCTACAGTCCGACTATATGACCACCCTCTACAACGACCCACAGGAGACCAGAAACGCACGGCAGAAGCCGCACGCCATGATACGTGGATAATGGACCAGTATCGTGAGCAGTAGTTCGGGGGCAAGGTGTTGAGCTTGTCTGACGAGCTAGCCCAACACAAGTGCATTACTCCCGAAACTCGGAAGAGATTTGAGGAGCCCGCGGAGCCGCAAGGCATACAGTGTATAGCGCAACGATTAGCCGCCATCTGCAACAGCCCCAACCTCTCTCCTCAAGAGCACAGCGGCAGTACATTAAGGAATGGGGTCCGCGATTTGTGATTTCGACTTCAGCACAGGGACGTTCACTAGTACAGATATGTACTCGCAAATGAGACCATATCTACCGTCCGACATTACACGCAAGCTTGAGCATCCGGAGATGGGTATTTTCGGTAATCCGATGTGCAGTAAGAATCCGCGCCGCCGCATACTGTTGGACGAGGTCGCGAAGATTGAAAAGAAGTGGGGTTTGGTTTAACCCCGCCTTCGCCCCTCAAGACTGGTCTATCCGCTGACCTTCCTTACGAGATGCAGTAAGGCTCAGCAGCCGGCGTTCTTCCGCGAACGCTTCTCACAAGCCGAACCGGTTGTATATCAGCACTCCACCGACCGCGGTTGCCGCCACCCCGCCGCCCGCTGCTGCCTCCAGTATCTCCATCTCTGGACTCCTACCGGATTCGTCGGGCACGGCCTCGATCACCGCGAAATCCGCCCACTTCCCGACCTCTAAGCTCCCCGTGTCTCCTTCAACACCCAGGGCCCGCGCTCCGTACAGAGTAGCGAGCGTCAGGCCCGTCTCCCCGTCCAAGCCGTGCAAATTTACCGCGAAGAGCGTCTCCTCGAAGAGGTTTATGCTTGGGCTGCTCCATAGGCCGTCCGTCCCCACCCCGACCCGTATGCCGCGGGCGAGCATCTCCGGCACCGGAGAGACACCGCAACCCAGATACTCGTTCGATCGGGGACAGTGGGTGGCTGCCACGCCGGTGCGGGCCAGGATCTCGATGTCACCCTCCGAAACCCCCGTCGCCAGGTGCGCCGCGATCGTCCCCGGCCAGAGGAGTCCGATGCTTTGGGCGTATCGCACCGGCGAGACGCCTTTACCCTCCCAATCCGCTTGCGTGAAGCGCGCAAAAACGTCCGCCAGCCCCGTCCCGTTTGTAACGAACTCTTACTCCTCCGGGCTCTCGGAGAGGTGGGTGGCCAGCCGTTCCCCCCTCTCTCTCGCTCCGCGCGCCGCGAGGCGTGAGGACTCCGGATCAATCGTGTATGGCGCATGCACGCTCACCTCCACGCCTACCCGTGACGGCAAGTCCCGGCGAAGATCCAACACCCTCGCTTCGATAGAGGCAACCGCCTCCTCGGGGCTCGCAAACTGGAACGGGAAGAACTCTGCGAACACGATCCCGGCCAGTCCTGACCCAGCGAGATATGGTAAACAGTCGCCGTACGGCGAGGAATCAACCAGGAAGGTAGTGCCGGCTTCTACGGCTTCCCGGGCGGAGCTGCGCGCGGCCTCGGCAAGCCAAGTATCCCTCTCGGGGAGCCTTTGGATGAGCTCCGCGATCCATCGCGAGAACGAGCCGCCCTCCGGGGCATTGTCCCTTCGGAAGCCCAGGTGAGCGTGGGCGTTCACGGCGCCCGGGACCATCGTGCAGCGGGGGAAGTAGCGGACCTCGA
>JALZFK010000368.1 GCA_030861585.1 Actinomycetota bacterium
GTCAGGAGCGAAGCCCCGTACGTCGGCACCGGCATGGAGTTTAGGGCGGCGACGGACACGGGGGACGTACTTATAGCGCGCTCGGGCGGCACGGTGGAGCGGGTCGTGGCGGAGAAGATCACGGTTCGCAGGGAGGATGGCGAGACCGACGAATACCAGCTGCGCAAGTTCGCACGCTCCAACCAGGGCACCTGCGTCAACCAGCGGCCGTTGGTCAAGGAGGGCGAGCAGATCGAGGCTGGGACCGTCATCGCCGACGGCTCCTCGACCGACCAGGGCGAGCTGGCCTTGGGCAAGAACCTGCTCGTGGCGTTTATGCCGTGGGAAGGCTTTAACTTCGAGGATGCGATTATCGTCTCCGAGCGCCTAGTGAAGGACGATCTTTTGACCTCGATCCACATCGAGGAGTACGAGGTCCAGGCCCGGGACACCAAGCTAGGCCCCGAGGAGATAACCCGCGATATCCCCAATGCCTCCGACGACGTCCTGATGAACCTCGACTCCGACGGCATCATTCGCATCGGGGCGGAGGTCACCTCGGGCGACGTTTTGGTTGGTAAGGTTACGCCCAAGGGCGAGTCCGAGCCGACTCCCGAGGAGAAGCTCTTGCGCGCGATCTTCGGCGAGAAGGCTCGCGAGGTTAAGGACTCTTCGCTCAAGGTGCCCCACGGTGAGGGTGGTGTCGTCATAGACGTCAAGCGCTTCAATCGGGACGACGGAGACGAGCTGCAGCCGGGCGTCAACGAGATGGTGCGCGTCTTCGTGGCGAAGAAGCGTAAGATCGCCGAAGGCGACAAGCTCGCTGGACGCCATGGCAATAAGGGTGTCATCTCCAAGATCGTGCCCGAGGAGGACATGCCGTTCATGGAGGATGGGACCCCGGTGGACGTGATCTTGAGCCCGTTGGGTGTCCCAAGCCGGATGAACATAGGCCAGATCCTAGAGACTCACCTCGGTTGGGCGGCCAGCAAGGGCTTAGGCGAGGACGGCGGCGAGCCGGTCTTCGTCTCGACCCCAGTTTTCTCGGGCGCCGAGGTCGAGGACGTCAACGAAGCCATCGAGGCGGTCCGGCAGGACGGTGACGTGGACATGGGCCGCGGCGGGAAGGTTACCCTATACGACGGGCGCACCGGCGAGCCGTTCGACGGGAAGATCACCGTCGGTTACATGTATATACTAAAGCTTTTGCACCTGGTGGACGACAAGATCCACGCGCGCTCGACGGGCCCGTACTCGCTCGTGACGCAGCAGCCTTTGGGCGGCAAGGCCCAGTTCGGCGGCCAGCGCTTCGGCGAGATGGAGGTGTGGGCTCTGGAGGCCTACGGTGCTGCACACACCTTGCAGGAGCTTTTAACGATAAAGAGCGACGACAGGGTTGGTCGGGTCAAGAGCTACGAGTCAATCGTGAAGGGGGAGAACATCCCCGCGCCCGGCGTACCGGCGAGCTTCAAGGTCTTGCTCAAGGAGATGCAGTCCCTTGGACTCTCGGTCAAGCCGATCCTTAGTGACGAAGCTGCAGTCGAGGATCAGGACAGGCGCGACTGGGATGAGGCCGCCCGTGCATTAGGGATAAACCTTCACCGCGAGGAGCCGACCGGGGAGCTGGACGACAGGCCCGACACCTTCGCGATCTAGGGCGCGTTCGAGGACTAGGAGAGAGGATAGAGCGTGCAAAGCGTAGAACGCAGAAACACGGAACGCGACATAAACATAAACAAGCTGGAGAAGATCTCCATCGGCCTGGCCTCGGCTGAGGAGATCCGGGAGTGGTCCCGCGGCGAGGTCACCAAGCCGGAGACCATCAACTACCGCACCTTGAGGCCCGAGAAGGATGGACTTTTCTGTGAGCGTATCTTCGGTCCCTCCAAGGACTGGGAGTGCTACTGCGGCAAGTACAAGAGGATCCGCTTCAAGGGCATCATCTGCGAGCGGTGCGGCGTAGAGGTGACGCGGGCGCGCGTCAGGCGCGACCGGATGGGACACATAGAGCTCGCTGCCCCGATCGCGCACGTCTGGTTCGTCAAGGGCGTGCCGAGCCGGATGGGTTACCTGTTGGACATAAGCCCGAAGGACCTCGACCGGGTGCTGTACTTTGCATCCTCTATCGTCACTTGGGTCGACCGGGAGGGGCGGGCGAACGACATAGATATTCTGCGCGGCCGTGTTGAGGAAGAGATCGGCCAGCTCGAAGAGGAACGGGACGAAGAGATCTTCCAGACCCAGGCCTTGCGCACCAAGCGGGAGAGCGTTGTCAGGGGCGAGAGCACCCCGGA
>JALZFK010000378.1 GCA_030861585.1 Actinomycetota bacterium
GACACAGGTACGGGAAAGCGTCTCCGGCCAAAGGTGGGGGCGCTTCGCTTTCATCGAGGGCGATATCCGGAGCCTGGAGGACTGTCGCCGGGTCTGTGAGGGGGTGGATTACGTACTGCACCAGGCCGCGCTCGGGTCCGTGCCGCGCTCCATCAAGGACCCCATCGCGAGCAACGGGAGCAACGTGACCGGCTTTTTGAACATGCTCGTCGCCGCGCGCGACGCCGGGACGAGGCGTTTCGTCTACGCCGCCTCGAGCTCCACCTACGGGGATCGTTCGGACCTGCCCAAGGTGGAGGACAGGATCGGGAACCCGCTCTCGCCCTACGCGGTGACCAAGTACGTCAACGAGCTCTACGCCGGGGTCTTCGCCCGGATCTACGGAATGGACGTTGTAGGCCTGCGCTACTTCAACGTCTTCGGGCGGCGTCAAGATCCCGAGGGCGCTTACGCCGCCGTAATCCCGAGGTGGACCGGTAACCTGCTGCACGGCAGGCCGTGCACCATCAACGGCGACGGCGAGACCAGCCGAGATTTCTGCTACGTGGATAACGCCGTGCAGGCCAATCTGCTCGCCGCGACCGTCGAAAAAGGGGACGCTATAGATCAGGTCTACAACGTCGCCTACGGCGCCAGGACCACCTTGAACCGGCTCTACGTCCTAATCCGCGACAACCTTGTGCGCGTGAGGCCCGATCTCTCCGGCCTCGCCGACTTGGAACCGGTCTACGGGCCTTTCCGTCCCGGCGACGTGCGCCACTCGCTGGCGGACGTAAGCAAGGCGACCCGCCTGCTCGGCTACGCCCCAACCCACTCCGTGGAGAGGGGGCTCTTCGAAACCGTGAGCTGGTACGCCGCGAACCTGGACGCGGGGGGTAGGGTGACCACTCGGGGCCCGGTCTGATAGATTAGCCTCGTGTCGCAAGACATCACCAGAAAGCCAAAGATCGCTTACGTCGTCACCGTTCCCTTGACCGCGCGCGCCCTGCTACGCGGCCAGCTGCGCTACATGCGGGAGCACGGCCTGGAGGTCGTGGTCATCTCCTCGCCCGGCGAGGAGCTGGAGGCCGTCGTCGAGTCCGAGGGCGTGGCGGCGCTGGAGGTCGCGATGCGGCGCCAGATCAGCCCACTTTACGACCTGGTCTCGCTCTGGAGGCTATTCAGGACCCTGCGAGAGCTCGAGCCGGACATAGTCAACGCCGGCACGACCAAAGCGGGCCTCTTGGGGATGATAGCCGCGAAGATGGCCCGGGTGCCTACCCGCGTATACACCTTGCGGGGTTTACGCCTCGAGACCCTGGACGGTCTCAAGCGCCTCATCACGAGCCTCAGCGAAGTGCTCGCCTCGGCCTGCGCCACCCGGGTGGTGAGCGTGAGCGAGAGCCTCTGTCGGGCCTTCGTGGGCCGCCGCTTGGCGCCGGCCTCCAAGGTCGTGGTGCTCGGCAAGGGCTCGAGCAACGGCGTGGACGCCGAACGCTTTCTGCCCACCGAGGAGAACCTACGGCGTGCGTGGGCGCTACGCGAACGGTTGGGGATCCCCGAAGGGGTTCCGGTTGTGGGCTTCGTGGGCCGCTTCGTGCGGGACAAGGGCATCGTGGAACTGCTCAACGCCTCCGAGGAGGTGCTAAAGGCCTTCCCCGAGACGCGGTTTCTATTGCTGGGACGACTCGAGGAGGGGAGCTTGGTGCCCGCGACCTACGCCAAGAAGTTGGAGGACCACCCGCGCCTGGTGCGGGCCGGTTTCGTATCGGACACGGCCCCTTACTATCACCTCATGAGCGTACTGGCGTTCCCCTCGCATCGGGAAGGCTTCCCGAATGCCCCGCTCGAGGCCGCCTCGGCCGGAGTACCCGTCGCCGGCTTCGCCGTGACTGGCACGGTGGACGCGGTGGTGGACGGTGAAACCGGGCTTCTGGTGCCGCGGGGAGATACCGGGGCGCTGTCTAAAGCCCTAATTCGGCTGCTTGGCGACGAGGCCTTGCGGGCGAGTATGGGCGCGGTCGCCAGGGAGCGTGTGCTGAAGGATTTCTCGAACGAGAAGGTTTGGGAGAGGTGGTTGAGATTTTATAAGGAAGAGTTAGCTGCGCGGGGTGATTATGAGAAGGGGTAAGCGCCTCTTCGACGTGCTGGGGGCCGGGCTCTGCCTCGTCCTCGCTTCGCCTGTCCTGGCCGCTATAAGCGTCCTGGTATGGAGGTCCCACGGGCGGCCGGTGCTCTTTGTGCAGGAGCGACCGGGGCTCGACGCTAAAATCTTCAAGATGTACAAGTTCCGCACGATGGTCGACGAGCGCGACGAGCACGGGCGACTTTTGCCGGATCATAGGAGGCTCACCCGCCTCGGGCGTTTCCTGCGCGGCTCCAGCCTCGACGAGCTGCCCGAGCTCTTCAACGTGCTCAAGGGCGATATGAGCCTGGTGGGGCCGCGGCCGCTGCTGGTCGAGTACCTGCCACTCTATAGTATGCAGCAGGCCCGCCGTCACGGGGTAAAGCCCGGCATGACTGGGTGGGCCCAGGTCCAGGGCCGCAACGCCATAAGCTGGGAGGAGAAGTTCGAGCTCGACGTGTGGTA
>JALZFK010000018.1 GCA_030861585.1 Actinomycetota bacterium
AGCCGCAAGAACCGCGAAGAAGGAGGAAGCTCATGGCGAACGTCGAGCGCAGGGCGCACGTGGTGTGGGAGGGGGACCTCGGACATGGCAGTGGGACCCTCACCGAAGAAGACAGTGGGGCGCTAAGAGACGCCCCCGTGACCTTCGCCTCCCGCGTCCAGAACCCCGAGGGCCAAACGAGCCCCGAGGAGCTCATAGCCTCCGCCCACGCTACGTGCTACGCGATGGCGCTGTCAAACACTTTGGCTGAGAAGGATACGCCACCGGAGCGGCTCACGGTAGACGCCGTGTGCACCCTCGACGACGAGCAGCTCAAGATCACCACCGTGGACCTCGATATACGGGGTACGGTACCCGGCATCGACGCCGAGGAGTTCGAGAACGCCGCCCAGGAAGCCGACCAAATCTGCCCCGTCACGAATGCCCTCAGGGGCAACGTGGAGGTACGGGTCAACGCGCGTCTGGAGCAGTAATAAGAGAAGGAGCTTTGCGAAAACACTCCTCGAACCCCAGAAGGTGCCCGTGGACGTACTCGCACGGCCACCTCTTCGCGGTGGCTCCAGCCAGCATGCTCGACGTAACACCGGCCTGCTCGGCGGAAACCTCTTCCAGTGGCGTCGGGGTCGAGGGCGTGACCCGTTAAAATAAACTCAAATAGAGGTGGTCTGTGGCAGCGGTAGAGAGGAGACGTCGTGAGCATAGCCCAGAGTTTTGGTGATCTTAAGGACGAAATTCGGGACAACTTTGGGGAAGACATCGTTGCCTTGAGGCGTGAAATACACAGAGAACCCGAGCTCGGCTTCGAGACGGGGAAGACAGCCAAGAAAGTGCTAGAGGCACTCGACGGTCTGCCGCTAGAGGTAGAGACCGGCATCGCCGAGAACGGCGTGGTCGCGACCTTACAAGGTGACGGCCCGACGGTGGCCTTGAGGGCCGACATGGACGCCTTGCCGATCCACGAGGAGACGGGGTTGCCGTTCGCCTCGGAAGAAGATGGCAAGATGCACGCCTGCGGCCACGACGGCCATACCAGCATGCTCGTCGGAGCCGCCCGCGCCCTCTCACAAGACCACCTACGCGAGCGATTGAATGGCACCGTCAAGTTCATCTTCCAGCCTGCCGAAGAAGGGGGTGGCGGGGGCCGGGTGATGGTCGAGGAGGGGGTCGCCAAGGACGTACGTTCGATCTTCGCGCTGCACCTGTGGCCGGGACTGCCCTTCGGGACGGCGGCTACCAAGGCCGGGCCCATAATGGCCGCTGCAGACCGCTTCGAGATGACGGTTAAAGGCAACGGTGGCCACGGCGCCATGCCGCACCTGGCCGTCGACGCCATAGCAGTCGCCGCCCAGATCGTGACGGCCCTGCAAACCCTTGTCTCGAGGGAGGTAAACCCGGTCGAGCCCGCGGTGTTGACGGTCGGGGAGATCGAAGCCGGCTTCGCCTTCAACATCATCCCCGAGATGGCGCGGCTAGGGGGTACCGTTCGCACCTTCGACGCCGACCTCCGCGAGAGGATGCCCGAGCGCATCGAGGAGCTCGCGCGCGGTGTAGCCGGCGGTATGCGCGGCGACACCGAACTCGACTACCGCTTCTCCTACCCCGTCACCCGAAACGATGCCGAAGCATCCGATCTCGTCCTCGGCGTGGCCGAGGAGCTCTTCGGCAAGGAGAATACCGTGGAGCTCACCCACCCCTCGATGGGAGCCGAGGACTTCGCGTTCTTCCTCGAGAAGGTGCCAGGTGCCTTCATCTGGCTTGGGGTCGGGAACGTTTCGGGCCTCCACACTGCGCAATTTGCCTTCGACGAGGAGATACTGCCGCAAGGGTCGGCGCTGCTAGCAGCACTCGCACTAAAATCGCTGTCTGAGTAGCTGGTGTGAAAATAGCCGAGGGTCTAGTTGCTTTGTGCCGCGAGAGGGGCGGGGATCGGGAGTAGCGAGTCGCGCTTTTCTCGATTCACTACTCTTAACTCGCATAGCGGATCTTATGGCTTTGCCATTACCTAGCAAGGCTATGATTCGCTTTCAACGATCAGCAAAAGTCGATAGCTGACGCCGAGCGTCATTCCCCCGGCGGATTGATAAGGAGTCGGAAAGCCTCGTCGGGCCCGGTGAGGAGTAAAATGATCAGGAGCACGGCGGCGAGCGGGACGAGGGTGGCCATGGCCGCGCGTATCCAGCTTATGAGCAGTGCTTCCTTTACGGCTACGGTCGCGACGTAGAGACCGTAAGGGAGCGCTAGTAGAGGAGCATAGGGAATCCAGAAAACGATCCCGATGGCGGTCCCGTACCCCAGGGCCCGGAAGACGGGCCCGAACTTGCTGCGGGACGGGGCGCCGTCGAGGACGGTGAGGACGAGCGCCGAAAGAGCGGCGACGAGCAGGGGCGCCAGGACGAGCGACACGACGAGTCCCGGGAGCGCTGCGTACAAGAGACCATAGTTGAATTCGAGGCGCCAGGCGGCCCGCAAGAGCTCCTCGAAGAGGAGGTTCAGGTACAAAACGAACGAGGCGAAGAGCGCCGGCCGTATAGGAAGGCCCTCCGTGTTGAGCCCCCCGAAGAACTTCCCCGGCGCCAGCCAGACCTCGCGCAGCACGTCCCCAAAGCCCTCCGGTGAGTGGTGGCCCGGAGGCACACCCCGGCGCACTATCGCTACCCCGATTTCTGCTCGTCGTCGCGCACGATCTCCCCCACCCGCGTTTGGAGGTCCAGTTCCCTTGTATCCTCGGGCGGGAGCTGGACGTTTATGCTGCCCGTCTCCACGAAGACACTGCCGCTGCCGGAGAAGCGTCCTGACAAGGTGACGTCGCCAGCCTCGACCTGAGACTCCAGGAGGCCGAAGATGAGGTCCTTGAGATCCAGGTCCCCCGAGCCAACGGTGATCTCGGCGCGACCGGTCTCGGTGCCTGTCGACTCGATCGCCACGTCTCCCCGGGGCGCCTCGATAGTGACGGAGCCCCGGACATTCTCTAGGGAGATGTCACCGCTTTCGGCACGGACCGTGGCGGCGTTGTTTAGCCCCGAGATCTCCACGTCTCCCGCCGTAGATTCGACCTCGACGGTGCTTCCGCGCGGAACCCTCAGATCGTAATCGACCCCGGTCCCCCGGCCCTCGTCGGAGGAGATCTCCAGAGCCGAGTCCTCGTTGTCGACGTTTACCGGAACGGCGGCGGCGTTCTCCTTAGCGGCGGCGGAGCTAGAGCCGCGGGCGTACCTCTTCGCGCTGATCTCGACGCTATCCAGTCCTTCGACGCCCTCGACGTCAACCCGGCCCAGCCCGCTCGTGAGGCGCACCACGGGCTCCGTCCCCGATTCGATCGAGTCCTCGAAGACGCTAGTGCCGCCGGCCCGATCCCCATACAAGAGCCGGAGAAGAAACACACCGATCACGAGCGCGAGCAGCAGAAGGCCGGCGACGAGAAGCACGAGCCTACGCTCCGGGCGAGCGACAGACCGCTCACGCCTCTCTTCCTCCGCTGGGGCCGTCCTTGGCGAAAGGCCCTCGTCAGAGGGCCCGCCGGACGCTCCGCCGCGAGCCCCGTCCTCAGGCCCGAAGCTCACCTACGAGCTTCTTGGTCTGGGGTATCGTCGGTGCCGCCGAAATCTCGAGATGGTCTTCACTACGCTGAACCCCGCCCTTCGGTAACCGGGTCCTCCCGGCGCTCTTCGGGGGGAGGCGTTCTTCTACCGGAGCGGGATCTTGTGACCGGTCTGCAAAGACGGCTCCCAATGCCAAAAGCAGGGGTGACATGTGCTTCACGGCTTTATGCGACCGTAGACATCTTCGAGGCGCACGATATCGTCCTCGTCGAATTCGCCGAAGGAGACCTCGAGGATCCTCGCTGGCCGCTCGCCATCGCAGGAGAGGCGGTGGATCGTGCCCCGAGGGATAAAGAGTTTCTCCTCGGGCGCGGGGTGGAGGACCTTGTCGCCGAGCTCGACCCGGG
>JALZFK010000034.1 GCA_030861585.1 Actinomycetota bacterium
GGTGGACCTGGCCGACGCTCCCGACAAGCAGCTCCTGGCCGGCGTGCGCGAGCTGACCCTGGAGGATGCCCGCTACTGGTTCGCCTGCGCCCTGATGATAGCCGACGCGAAGATCACGGACGCCCTGTTGGGCCGCTTCCTGGCGCTGGCAGCACCCGGCCGCAACCTGACCAGCGGGACGTTTCTGCGCGGCTTCCCGTCCCCCACAGTTGATGCTGAGACCGAGCTAGAGGGATTGGCCGAGCAAATCCGTGCCTCCGACGAGCTACGGGCTCTCGTCGCCTCTACCCCTGCCACGCGCTTGCCCGAAGCAATGAGAGGCACACCAGCAGGCCAAGCGTGGATGGCCGCCCTTGCACGGTACCTCGACCGTTATGGCCATCAGATCTACAACCTGGACTTCGTCGTGCCCACCCAGATCGACGACCCCCTACCAGTCCTGTTGAGCCTCAAGGAGATGGCGCAGCGACCCGGCAGCGACCCGCGGGCCCGCCAGCAGGTCCTCGTCGCCGAACGCGACGCGCGCGTGGAGGAGGCGGCACGGTCCTTCGACCCTCTCCGCCGCCGGCTGTTCCGGATCCTGCTCGGCTGGGCGCAGCGCTTCGGACCATACCGCGAGCAAGCGCTGTTTTACATGGGTGCCGGCTGGCCTACCCTGCGGCGGTTAGCACTCGAGTTGGGTCAACGACTGGTCGCAAGCGGCTCGTTGCTAGGGGATGAGGACGTATTCTTCCTCGAGACCCCCGAGCTCGGGGAAGCGATCGCAGCGCGGGAAACCGGCCGAGCCAGCAGGCCCGATCTTGCGCGCTTGGCCCGAGAGCGGTCCGAACTGCGCAAGGCTCGCAAGTGGCTGCACCCGCCGCCGGTGGTGCCGCCGGGTCACAAGCTGCGATTCGGTCTGTTCGACATGTCGGCCTGGGAAACCCAGCGACACAACGAGTCGCTTGGCGCGATCATGCGCGGCTTCGCCGTCAGCCCCGGCCGGGTGACCGCCCCTGCCAGCGTGATCCGTTCGCCGGCCGACTTCTCCAAGATGGAGCCGGACGCGATCCTGGTGTGTCCCACCACGACGCCGGCGTGGACACCGCTGTTTTCCCAGGCGCGCGGGCTGGTCACCGACGTAGGCGGGGTCCTGGCCCACGGCTCGATCGTGGCCCGCGAGTTCGGCATCCCGGCGGTGCTGGGAACAGGGCAAGCGAGCCAGCGGATCCTACATGGTCAGCGCATTACCGTAGACGGGACACGGGGGCTGGTATTCCTGGAACCTGACAACGTATCTTAGAGACCCTTTAGCGCAGGAGCGTTTTCCCACCTCGCCTAAGAGCCAAGGCACAAAACATCAGGAGTTACAACGGAGCCTCGATTAACTGCTCGAGTTTCATCATGCGGGCCCTCAAGGCACCCGGCCCGCTAAGTACTTCTTCTTGATCTCCTCCAGGAGCCCCTCCGAAGCCTTCTCTACGAGGTTCAGCACGTGCTCGAACCCCCCGGGACCACCGTAGAAAGGATCTGGCACCTCGGTGTCGGCCCCGTCCGGCGCGTAGTCGAGTAAAGGCCGAACTACGGCACTCCCCCCTCTGCATAGAGCCGCCACTGCCCGGTAGTTCTCCTGATCCATCGTGAGAACGTAGTCGAAGTTCTGGCAGTCCTCTGGCGTAACGCGACGCGCCCGCTGGGCGCTTATATCGAGCCCCCGCCGGCCCGCGCTCCTCTGAGCCCTCTCGTCCGGCGGATGTCCCACGTGCCAGGATCCGGTCCCAGCCGAATCTACGAAGACCTCTTCCTCTAGCCCCTCGCGCCTTAGGACATTCTCGAAGACGCCTTGCGCAAGCGGGGAACGACATATATTACCCATGCAAACGAATAGAACGCGTACCATCTGGGCTAATCTACCAGCTTTCGCCCGTCTGTACCCAGGCGCCGGTGCTTCGCCGATTACCAATACCTCGGGATACCAAAGAGGTTTGCTAGACTGAACACCCAGGAAAGGTCCCGAGCAAGGGAGGAAACGATGGCCGAGGTGAACCGGGTCGGGATGCTCACCGGGGGCGGGGACGCGCCGGGATTGAACGGTGTGATCCGGGCCGTAACCATGAGGTGCATCGAGGACTACGGCTACGAGGTCACGGGCATCAAGCGCGGCTGGAAGGGCCTGCTCACCCCCGCGTCCGACAGCATCCAGAGCCTCGACGTGGACGACGTACGCTACATCCTGGAAGAGGGCGGCACCATCCTCCTCTCCTCCCGCACCAACCCCTATAAGAACGAGGGCGACGCCGAGAAGGTCGTCAATAATATGGAGGAGTCCGGCATAGATGCTCTCGTCGCCATCGGCGGCGATGACACTTTGGGGGTGGCCAAGCAGCTCCACGACGATTTCGGCGTTCAGATCGTCGGCTGCCCGAAGACTATAGACAACGACCTATCGGCCACCGACACCACCTTCGGCTACGACACGGCCGTCTCGATAGCCACCGAGGCCATAGACCGGATAAGGACCACGGCCAGGAGTCACGAGAGGGTCATCGTAGTCGAGATTATGGGCCGGCACGCTGGTTGGATCACCTGGGGCGCCGGGATCGCCGGCGCCGCGAACGTGACCCTCATTCCCGAGGTCGAACCAGACCTCGATCGGATAACGAGCCTCTTCAAGGAGCGTGCCCAAAGAGGCGAGAAGTGGGGCATCGTCGCGGTCAGCGAGGGCGTAGCCTTGAGCGAAGACTATATAACTCAAACCGCCGAACGCGACGAGTTCGGCCACGTGCGTCTGGGTGGCATCGGCGAGACTTTGGCCGGGGAGATCAAAGAACGCACCGGCATAGACACCCGACATGTCGTCTTGGGGCACCTCCAGCGCGGCGGTAGCCCCACCGCTTACGATCGCATCCTCTCTACCCGCTACGGTCTCAGAGCCGCCGAGGCCGTAAAGAACAGCGAGTGGGGGCAGATGGTGGCCTTGCGCGGCAACGAGATCGTTACCGTCCCCCTTGAAGAAGCTACTGAAGAGACCAAGACCGTCCCCGACGACCTCTACAGGGCCGCCGAGACGTTCTTCGGTTAGAAATCTTCAAGCCCTCAGGAGTAGGCCAGCTTAACTTTAGACAAGGGCAGGTCTCAACGGAGAACGCTTGATTTGCCGTAGAACGCTCATCTGAAAGGAGCAAAACCGGGGACCCCTCGACGAGGAGCCCCTACGGTTAGGTACGCGTCAGGCCTGGTCTAGCCCTCTAGCAGCAAGGTCTCCGGGTCCTCGATGAGCTCCTTGACGCGTACCAGGAAGCTCACGGCGTCGGCGCCATCCACGATGCGGTGGTCGTAGGAGAGGGCTAAGTACATCATGGGCCGCGCCAGGATCTCGCCGTTCACGATCATCGGGCGTTCTTGGATCTTGTGCATACCCAGGATCGCCACCTGCGGGACGTTGAGTATGGGCGTCGAGTTCAAGGACCCGAAGATGCCCCCGTTGGTTATCGTGAAAGTGCCGCCCTGCAGCTCATCCAGGCCGAGGGTGCCTTCGTTGGCCCTCTTCGCCAGGTCCGCGATCTCACGCTCTATGTCGGCAAAGTTCTTCTGGTCCGCGTCGCGTATCACCGGCACGATGAGCCCCTGCTCGGTGTTCACGGCGACGCCTATGTCGTAGTAGTACTTATAGACGAGCTCGTTCTCCTGCAGCTCAGCGTTGATCTTCGGGAACGCCTTCAAAGCCCCTACCGCCGCCTTGGTGAAGAACGACATGAAGCCGAGCCTGATTTGATGACGCTCCTGGAAGTCTTCCTTGCGGCGATTCCGAAGCTCCATCACGGCGGTCATGTCCGCCTCGTTGAAGGTGGTGAGCATCGCCGCCGTCTCCTGGGCCTCCTTGAGCCGCTGGGCAACCGTCCGGCGCCAGCGCGACAGCCGGACGCGCTCCTCGCGGCGACCCTGGTCCGCCGAGGCGGGGGCCTCCTCTTCTTCGGCCTCGCGTCGTTCGATCTCCGGCTCTTCCTCCTCCTGACGGCCATCCCTCTCGGAGGCTCCCCCCTCGGGTTGCCACTCCGTGGCCGCGGGGCTACGGTCCTGCTCCCGGATCAGGCGCTCCACGTCCTCTTTCGTTACGCGCCCGCCGGAGCCCGAGCCCGCTACCTCGGCGAGATTTATGTCGTACTCCTCGGCGAGCCTGCGCACCGTCGGCGAGGCCCGGACTCCCCCCTCCTCCCGGTGGCCGTCGGCTACCTCGCTCACGGCTTTTCGCTCGGCTTCGGTCTCCTGGGCCGCGGGGGCGACCTTCTCTTCGTGCCCCTCTGCCTCTTCGATCTCCGCCTCTTGGGCTTCCTCCTCTTCGGTCTGCGCCTCTTCGACCCCCGTCTCTTCAGCTTCGCCTATGGTGCCGATCACCTCACCGATTTCGACGTCTTCGCCTTCACCCTTGGCGATGCTCTGCAGCACGCCGTCTTGCTCGGCCTCGACCTCGAAGTTGGCCTTGTCGGTTTCGAGCTCGACGATCGGCTCGCCGGCTTTTATCTGGTCTCCCTCACCTTTAAGCCACCTGCCTATCGTCGCTTCGGTAATCGACTCGCCGAACTCCGGGACGTAGATCTCAACCGGCACGTTCCACCTCGCGTTCCCTCGCTTCCTTGGACTCTTCCGCATCCTTGAAGGCCGCACGCATTATGGCAGCGTGCTCCCTCTTGTGG
>JALZFK010000037.1 GCA_030861585.1 Actinomycetota bacterium
CGCTACGAACGGCCGCTCTTCGTAGGTGAGGAGGTTTTGTGCTACGCGGAAGTCAAAGACTACTACGAGAAGGAGGGCCGCGAGGGCACGCTTGGGTTCTTGATCTCCGAACGCGTCGGGGAGAGCCTCGAAGGAGAGCATATCTTCAGCATGCTCGACACCGCCATCCTCACGCCGGCCATGAGAGAAGGCATCGAGCCGTGAGCGCCACGAGGCCCGCGTGGGAGATCGGGGATGAGCTCGAGAGCCGTACCCTGCCGCCGGTCACGAGGTCGCAGCTCGCGAAGTACGCCGAAGCTTCGGGGGATCACAATCCGATCCACACCACAGACGAAGCCGCCGAAGAAGCCGGGCTTCCCGGGGTCATAGCCCACGGTATGCTGACCACCGCTATGATGGGCCTGCTATTCTCCCCCTACCTGGAGCATGGCTACGTAAAAGAGCTTCGCGCTCGCTTCTCCGGCATGGTCTACCCGGGCGACGAACTCACCGTCGGTGGTCACGCCACCGGCGTCGAAGAGGGCACGGAGGGTAGCCTCTACGCCTTCGACGTATACGCCAAGAAGGGAGAGGACACGGTCGCCTCGGGTACGGTAGATTTTCTCGTCTACGAAGATAGGACTTTCAACAACTGATAGGAAGGGGCTTCTATGAGCCAAGGCGGCGTGGGGGAGTTGGACCGGGAGCAGTTGGATCAACTGGCCCGGCACTTCGACGAGGCGGTAACGTTTTCTAAGCACATCAAGGCCAAGGTCGAGGAGGTTGAGCCGGGGAGCGCCGTTATATACATCGATACCGAGGACATCCATTTCAACGGTAACGGGACCTTGCACGGCGGGGTCTATACCTCGCTCATAGACAACGCGACCGGGCTTGCGGTCTCGTCGCTGGTAGGTTTGAGAACGGCGACGATCCAGATGGACGCGCACTTCTTGGAGTCGGTTAGCGGGGGACGCATAACCTGCCGGGGCGAGGTCGTCCACCGCACTCGCCGGACGGCGACCGCCGAGGGGAGGGTCTACGACGAGGAAGGGAACCTGGTGGCGATGGGGGCGGGGGTGTTCAGGATCTTCGAGAAAGAGGGTACCCCCATCGTGTGATCCGGTATAGTAAGGGGCGGGAAAGGCGATGACAGGAGGCGACGGTATGTTCCGCACGGAGAAGCCCTGGGTCCGGATCTACGAGGGCCACGTCTCGCCGGAGACGGAGGTCTACGAGGGTTCGCTGACCGACCTTCTCCGCGTCTCGGTCGAGGAGCACCGCGACAAGGTAGCCCTCACCTTCTACGGCACCACGTTCGACTTCGCTCACCTTGGAGATCTGACGGAGAAAATGGCCGCCTCGCTCGCTTCTCGAGGGGTGAAAAAGGGCGACAGGGTGGCGCTCATGCTCTCGAACTGTCCGCAATACGCGATCTCCTTTTTCGCCACGGTCCGGCTCGGGGCGATAGCCACCCAGATCAACCCGATGTACGTCGAGCGCGAGATAGAGCACATCCTCGAGGACTCTGGCGCCGAGACGATCGTCGTCTATTCGCAGGCGTACCCCCGCATAAAGGCCGTCATAGAGCAGACGCGGCTCAGGAACGTGGTCGTCGTGCACCTTGAGGGCGAGCTTGAGGAGCTGGATAGGGAGCACCACTCTTTCGACGACTTTATCGAGATAGACGCCGGTCCCGCCCCCGAGATCGAGATAACCCCTTCGGAGGATGTGGCGGCCTTGCAGTACACGGGTGGCACGACCGGGGTCGCGAAGGGGGCGATGCTCACCCACTTCAACCTGGTGGCGAACGTGCAGCAGACCGCGGACCTGTTCGTGGACGACCCCGCTGCGTTTTCGCGCAAGCAGAAGATCATGGCGGTTTTGCCCCTCTTTCACATCTACGGCCTCACCTGCGTGATGCTCTTCGGTATCCGACAGGGCTTGAACCAGCTCCTCCTGCCCCGCTTCGACGCGGACGAGGTCATGGACCTGGTCAAGGAGGAAGGACCCGTTATGTTCGCTGGCGTCCCGACTATGTACGTGGCGCTAGTCAGTAGCGGTGCGGACCTGAAAGAGTACCGTTTCGACGAGGTGCGGACATACAACTCCGGCGGGTCGGCGCTGCCGGTGAGCCTCAAGCGGGCGTTCGAAGAGAAGACCGGGCGGGTCTTATTTGAGGGCTACGGGCTCTCCGAGGCGTCGCCCGTTACACACTTAAACCCACCGTTCATCGGGCAGGGGAGAGAGGGGAGCATCGGCGTACCGATCCCGAGCACGGACGCCAGAATCGTAGACGTCGAGACCGGCACGCAAGAGCAGCCGGTCGGGGAGCCCGGGGAGCTCGTCATACGGGGCCCGCAGGTCATGAAGGGCTATTGGAACATGCCCGAGGAGACGGCCGAGGTTCTGCGAGACGGCTGGCTCTACACCGGCGACGTGGCGCGCATGGACGAGGACGGCTACTTCTACATCGTGGACCGCAAGAAGGACATGATCTCGGCGAGCGGCTACAACGTCTACCCCCGCGAGATCGAGGAGGTCCTCTTCGAGCACGAAGGGGTAGCCGAAGCCGCCGCCGTCGGCGTCCCCGACGAGTACCGGGGCGAGACGATCAAGGCGTTCGTCGTACGTAAGCCGCAGAGCGAGGTGACCGAGGAGGAGATACGGACTCGCTGCGAGCAACACCTCGCTCCCTACAAGGCACCAACAGCCGTTGAGTTCCGCGACGAGCTGCCCAAAAGCGCCGTCGGTAAGATCCTGAGGCGCGTGCTCGCCGACGAGGAGAGGGCGAAGGCCGACGCGCAGGCCTCACCCTCCCCGAGCTAGAGAGGAAGCAAGATGAATAATGCGGGAACGAACGCGCTGGACCTGTTCCGCCTCGACGGCAAGACGGCGATCGTCACCGGTGGCGGCCAGGGATTGGGGCAGTACATGACCGAAGCCCTCTCTGAGGCCGGGGCGAACGTCGTCCTCTGCTCCCGTAACAAGGGGACGCTCGAGGAGGTGAAGGAGGGGATAGTGGCGAGGGGTGGCAAGGCCCTCGCCCTGAGTTGCGATGTCACCGAGCCCGACGACGTCGAGAACGTGGTCTCCGAGGCCGAGGAGCGCTTCGGGGCGGTGGACGTTCTGATCAACAACAGCGGGGCTACGTGGGGGGCCCCGGTGGAGGAGATGCCCCTGGATAAGTTCGACCAGGTGATGTGGGTGAACGTGCGCGGTACCTTCCTCATGTCCCAGACAGTGGGGCAGCGGATGATCGGGCGCGCAGAGGGCGGTAAAATCGTAAACATAGCCTCCATCGCGGGCCTCGTCGGGGGCCGACCCGACTATATGCAGACCATCGGCTACAACTCCAGCAAGGGGGCGGTGATCTCCATGACCCGCGACCTCGCCACGAGTTGGGCCCAGTATGGCATCAACGTCAACGCTATCGCCCCCGGTTGGTTCCCGACAAAGATGAGCGGTGGCCTCATCGAGCAATTCGAAGACAGGATGCTCGAGGACATACCTTTAAGGCGCTTCGGCGGCCCGGAGGATATTAAAGGCGCGATCCTCTTTCTCGCCTCGCCCGCCGCGAACTACGTGACCGGCCAGACCATAATAGTGGACGGCGGCCTGACGGCCTGGTAGCCCGGCCCGGGCGGCGGATAGGCGATCAGGGCGTGCGTCGGCTATCGTTTTCAGGGCACGCTGCTGTGCTTGGCAACTCCGTTCAACGCCCGATTCGGCGAGGTAAAGAGCCTATCTCGCTCCCGCAATTCGGTTCGTGGTTCCCAGGGTGCGGATTCTCCGCCCGCTACCCACTACCTACTTATGCGGTGCACCGTCACTCCGCCAGGCATCAAACGGCCGAGAACGCCGGGTTCGTCGCTCAGGCGTTCGCTGATCGGCTCCTGTTCCTCTGCGCGCTCGGGCCGGCGCTCCGCCGGGCGTTCTTCCTGGGTGGCGGAGCTCTCTGAGGCCGGGACGGGGCGGTCTTGTGGCGTGCGCTCACCCGGCGTGATATCCACCCGATCGTCGGTTGTCGTAGCCGCAGTGTAAGTATCCCGCGCTTCGTGTTCCGGCGAGGGCCTGAGGCCCTCCATCAGCCCGAAGTAGGTGCGGACGTGGTTTTCGAGCTCGGGGGTTAGATCCTCGCTCCTGCCGAAGTGGGGGGCGTGCTTAATCGTCTCGGCGGGCTCGGAGACCTCGATCAGGTGCCGTCTGTCGTTGATCCGCACGATCTCTACCGGGATGAGGGTGGAGTTAGTCCCGAAGAAGCCCATCTGCACGCCGATGTACAGCACCCGATCGTCCTCGTCCGCGATCAGATCGTCGACCTTACCGATCCTTTCGTAGTGCGAGTCGTAGACTTTATACTCCTCGCCCGCCTCCTTGAGCTCCGCGAACGGGTCCACACCACCGTCTCGATCCACCGCTACTCCTTTCCGCGAACTTCGCTCCCCCCGGCTCACTACTTTAACTTATCCGGATCTCTCGGGCACGATGCCATCGTTTGCGCGGTACGGACTGTACCTCCGACCGCTTGAGCTCCTGCTTTTGGCCGAATCTATCGGCGGCCTCTCGACCTATAGAAGACCGCGGCGTGAATGCCGCCTCTCCGCAGCGTCCAAGCGCTGCGCGTTCCAGCCCCTAGACTTTTGCCGAGCTGGTGCTTTCGCCCAAAACCTCGTCACATTGGTTGTGCAGCCGGAGAACCCGTCTAAACGTAGCGAGGGCCTGGCGAGCCTAGAGACACGGTCTGTTCGGCGAACAGGAGAAAGCGTGTAGTTAGCCGCTTTCGAAGGGAGTTGCCTAAGCACAAACTAGCTGCGCGGCTAATCCGGGAGAGGAATACATGCGTGTCGCCAGGATAGAGGCTCGAAGTTAGCTGACCCGGTCGGCCCGGGCTATAAAACGGACCGCCCAGTTGGGACCCAGGGTTGCGAAATCGTTGAAGGTCTCGGTACAGGTCTGCAGTGAGATCATCTCTCTCCCGTCTACGGGCTCCGTTACCCAAGTGTCCCCGGGTGCGACTTGAAGGAATTCGCTGATCCGGTACCTATAGACCGTACCGTTAGTGTCCTCGAGGATGACTTCGTCTCCTTGCTGCGTCGAAGGGAGGTTGAGGCATTGATGGAAGCTTTCGGTACCGGGGAAGCCGATCCGGTGGCACGCGATATAGGTGTTAGTTGACCCTTTCTGCCAGGGAAAATCCGTGTCCGGCAGCTTGACGGCGCCTAGGCCAAGCGCCTCCTCCGAGCGGTCGTTTCGCACCGTATGGTGGTATATGCCGAGCCTAGGGACCGTGAGGTAGAGCGTGGGGTCATCCGGGACCGCGGCCGCTTCTGTGGCCTCTTCTTCTGTGCCCTTCTCTGGATCGGCAGTATCTTCCGTTTCTTCCTGCTCTGCGGCGGGCGTATCGATTTGCTCTGGCGGTTCGTTGCTCGTCCCCTCGAAGATCCCCGAGAAAAGGTACGCCCCCAAACCCAGGACTAATAGTACTAAGAGTACGAGGATATATAGTTTGATCTGGGGTCTTCTCTTAAAGACGGCGTAGCCGGGCCGTTCCGGGTCTCTCACCCGCTGCTGCTTCTCGGAGAGGGGCATGCTCAGATCTTACTACCCGGTGCTTATTCTGAACAGGTTGACTCACCGGCAGGAAAGGGTACGAGGGTTTTGAGGTGCAGGAAGTGTAGAGAGAGGAGCGGCGTGAGGGGCGACAGAAGCGATGAGCGGCGCGAGTTGGAGGCCGCGGGTTGGAGATCAGAAGATCGCGCCGGGTAGATCGTTTGGCAGAACCCGGAGAGCGGTTACTAGTACCCGCAGGGTGTGGCGATAGCCCTGCTCAGGGAGGGCGCGGATGCCGGGGAGGTTCCTAAAGAACCGGAGGGTGGGGCGTGAGGATCTATAGGGCTGTCGGCGCCGAGGAAGGGTGTTCGACCGAGGAGGCACCAAGGAAAGGCGACCAAAGAAAAGATATGCTAGAGGTTACGTAGCGTCGCTCCGTCTTTGAGCAGACCGCGCGGATAGCGGTTCGGCATCGCTATCCGCTATGGGATTTTCCCTGGTCGCTGGTGGCTGATCTCCGGGCGGCTCTTTCGGGGCGTTCGTTGGGCGAGGAGGATGAGGGTGACCGCGCCGAGAACGATAGCCGCGTCGGCGGCGTTGAAGACGGGCCAGACCTGGAGATCCACATAGTCGGTGACTTCGCCCGCGCTCAGGCGGTCGAGGAGGTTGCCGACGGCGCCGCCGAGGATAAGGCCGCACCCCAGGGCCATGATGCGCGTGATCGGCCCTACGAGGAGCATCCAGAGGACGAACGCGAGCGCGACGGCACTCGCGAGCAGCAGCACGTCCCCGCGTCCGGCGAGGATGCCGAAGGCGCCGCCGTCGTTCTTTACATAGGTGAAGTGGAGGACGCCCGGGATTACGGGGATGCTCTCCCCGAGGTACATGGAGCCCTCGACGAGCCGCTTTAGCACTTGGTCGACGAACAAGACCGAGAGGGCGAACACGAGGGCGAGCCCCAGACCTGCGGCGCGTCTCATGGTGCCGACTGAGGGCTGAAACCGCTAGCCGTCGTGCTCGTGGTCGCCGTGGGAATCTTCATCGGACGTGGGCGGCTCTTCTTCGACCGGGGCGCCGCGGTTTCGCAAGAGGTCTTGCATCGCCTCGATCTCGGCTTGCTGCGAGGCGGCGATAGCCCCGGCGAGTCGCTCGACCTCCTCGCGATCGGTACGTTCGAGTAACGCCTCGGCCATCGGCAGGGCAGCTTGGTGGTGGGGGATCATGAGCTGGAGGAAGCGAACGTCCGCCTCGTCGGGGGGCGCTTGACGCAGTTCCTCTATCTCCTCTGGACTAGCCATCCCCGGCATCCGTCCGGCGGTGGGGTGACCCATCCAGCTCATAGCCGGCTCAACCCCGGTGGCCGGCAACCCCCAGACGGCGAGCCAGCCTTGCATCTGACCGATCTGGGCCTGCTGGGTGAGGGAGATATCGGCGGCCAAGGTTCGCATCTCCTCGCTCTCGGTGCGGTCCCGCAGAATCTCTCCCATCTCGACAGCTTGGGCGTGGTGAACCATCATGTCGCGGGCGAACCCTGCTTCCGCCGAGTCATCTCCGGGTGGCTTATCGAAGACGAGCAACGTCAGCGCTGCGCCTACCACCGCACCCACGAAGAGGACCGCGGCGAGGACCGGGACCCGGCGGAGCCATCCGCGTCGTTTGGAAGGGGTTTCCTCTTGAGGGCGTTCGTCGGCGGTGTGTTGCAGGTCCTCCTTCACCTACGACGCGGGTTCCCCCGTCCCGCGGGTGCAGGCGGCACCAGGCTCTGGGGTCTGGGGGCCCTTTCGGTAGGTACGGATAAACCTCTGGAGATTGGGGTCGTCGACACCCGTGAGCCGCAGCTGTACGCCCCAGGCCGAGGCCACGAGCGGGGTACCCTCGGGCAGGCTCGGGTAGGGACTTGCGAGCAGACAGTCTTGGCCTTCGACTATCTCGCGCAGGGCTTCTTTCTGGTCCTCTGGCAGGTCGGGGCGGTAGGTGATCCAAACCCCCCCGTGCTCCAGGGTGTGAACGGCGTTCTCGTTGCGCACCGGCTCCTCATAGAAGCCCTGGTTTTGCCAGACGGGGTTGTGCTCTCCGCCGACCGGGGGGTCCTGTTCGTAGTCGACGTTCTCCTGGGTGTGCAGGCCGGCCTTGCCCACGTCGAACTCCTCAACTCCCTCCGGCGGCTCGCTTCCCGCCCGCTGGCGGCTGTCGATCACGATGAGCGCTACAAAGCCTCCTATAAAGGCCAGAACGATCAGACCGATCACGATCCTGACCCTGTTCGAACCTCCACCGCTCGTCGGCCTCCGGCTCTCACCGACCCTGCTCTTGCCCAACTCGCAACCTCTCTTTTGTCACCCTCAGCTTCCACCGCGCGGAAGGCGCAAATGCCGTGAAACCCGCGGCTTCGCCTCGCACGGGTCCTTAAATGCTAACACACGAGCGATGCCTCACTCCCGGTAAACCACCCGCTAGCCCCGGATAAGGATCATCCTTATTCAGGATTTTAAATATGAGTAGCCGGGAAGACCCCTTCTCGGCTACTCGGTTGCCGACTTGCCGCGTTTGTGGAGATCTGTTTAGAAGACGCGAATAGCTAAGAAGACGGCGAACACTATGCACAGCAGCCAGACGATAACAACGACCACCGCCGCCACCCGACTCACGGGCTGCTCGCCCTCCTCCACTTCGCGAGCCTTCTCCCTGCACTCCTCGAAGACGCCTCGGGGGATCATCTTCGCGGCGATCAACACGCCGATGGGAACTACCACCATCTCGTCGAGCAGCCCCACCCCGGGGATGAAGTCGGGGATGGGGTCTATAGGGCTGAAGACGTAGCCGACCACTAGAGCGGCGAAGACCTTCGCGTACCAAGGGGTTCTCGGGTGACGTATCGCCAGGTAGAGAGCGTGGGTCTGCGCCATGAGGTGTCGTGCCCGGCGCTTCCACGACTCAGCGTTCATCCGGGACACCTCCTCGCGCTTAAGTAGTCGCCGAACCGGCTGAGCCGTGGCTCGCGGCTTCGTACACGGACACAGCGAACGTTGCCAACTTCTACTGACATTCCCAGAGCGCTCGGCCTCCGAAGCCAACGCCGTGCCAAAGCGGTTCCAGCCAGGGATCTTGCCGAACCACGCCTCGAGCTTGGGGAGATCATCCTCATTCTCCTCCGGCTCAGCGTCATTCTCGTATTAGTTGCAGTTCAGTACCAGCCTGGTACAGCAAAGCGCGAAATCGTAGCTCGGGCTGTTTCGCATTTTGAACACGAAGTACATAGCGTAGGTTTCGTGCCTTAGATCCCTGACCCACTGTTTCCATTTCCGCGATCCCATCCGCCGGATTCTACCCGGTCTAGGATGACTACCGATAGTAATAATACGAGCGGCAAGCTCAGCGTGCACCTACAAGGGTTGGCTGCCTCTTCCAAGCTCTCGAAAATTTCTCTGAATGACGTACCTACTCTTGCAGAGATGGTCAGTAGCCAGACCAGTAATCCCAGTAGTAGTCGGGCTCGTAGTCCCAGTAAGATCCATAGTCCCAGTAGTCAGGCTCGTGGTAGTCCCAGTAGTAGTTATCGGTAGGCTCATAGTACCAGTAGCTGTTTAGCGAGGGAACGCTCTTCGGAGCCTCTTCCACTTTAGGAGGATAGGGGGGTGCAGAAGGAAGAGAGGAAGATTGGGTAGTAGGGGAGGGGGGAGAGGAAGATTGGGTAGTAGGGGAGGGGGGAGAAGAAGATTGGGTAGTAGGGGAGGGGGCCGGCAGGTTATTCGAGGCACCTTCCTCCTTAGAAAGAGGGGCACCCTTCGGAGCTTCTTCATCTTTGGGCTGCTCCTTCGCGGTCTCTTGTTCAGGCTGGTCTTGTGCGATCTCCTGTTCGGGCTGGTCCTTTGAGCCCTGTACCTGCGGCGCCTCTACATCCACCGAAGAGAGCGCCAGCCATGGCACGAGCCAAACAACCCCCACTACTACCAAGACGCCGGCGATCAGCCACAAAATTCGGCCGCGCATGCTTCGTTTCCGAAATACGTAGCGCTGACGCTTTTTCCACACTCTTGCGCTAGCCCCCTTGTTGGATCACTTCTCACCGTAGGAGGTAGGCCGAGGAAGCTCCTATGTGCCACATAGCATACTACATATAGGGGCCGTGGTACAGTAGGTGCGACATGCGGTAGGTGAACGCTCCCCTCCGAATGCGCTAACTAGTGGGTTACCTACTAGCGGCTTTGAAAAGGCCCGGGTACTTGTGGGACGAGTCGTTTGTTAGGGGAGCCTGGTGCCCCGTAAGGAAGGTGGGGAAAGGGAAAGGAGGAGTATGGGGCACCAGGTTATTCTTATTCTCAATTGTAGGCACCTTTCGTCAAGATTAGATAACAACTCGGTAAAAGTTCGGTAACAAAGTCTTACGCGAAAGGGTCGGATCCCTCTTGTACATCTTTTTCCGGAAGCTCACTACTGCCTATGATCTCTTGAGCCCCGCAGAGTAGACCACGATCATACTACCCGCCCGAACTACCAACGGCGATTCCTATAACAGTGACGGCTCTGGAAGCTCCGACAATACCGACGGTTCTGCGGATAGCAGAGGTTCCGCGAATAACGGCGGTTCCGGCAGTAGCGATAGTTCCGGCAGTGGCGCTTCTGCAACGGTGGTTCCGACAGTAGCGGCGGCATAAGGGGTCTCCTTCCCAGCACGGGTGGCATGGTTCTCGGGCTGCTCGGCGTATCGCCTCCGCACGCGGAAGGTCGAGACAGAGCAGATCGCAGCCTTCGTCGGCCATGAACTCATTCTAATAATTGTTGATGCGTTAGTACAGGAACCCGAGGGTAGAGGAGCCCCTACCCTCGGTCTTAGGCGGGCGTTTTTGTTAGATCCAGATATCCGAGGTTACGTCCCCTCCGGGGTAGCGCATCTCGTGGGCGCGGACGGGCCCGGCGGGTTCTGCACCGAAGTCTACAAAGAAGTTTTCGTTTACCTCCATACCGCCGTTTTCGGGGTCACAGTCGATTCTGAGCAAATAGGAGCCTTCTTCGGCTATCTTGGGGTAGAACTGGTTGTCCCAGCTGCTGTAGAGCGAGTTGGTGACGTAGAGCCGCTTGCCGTCGAGGCTTAGTTGCAGCATCTGCGGGCCCCCATCGAGCTTACGCCCGGCGACCTCTTGACTCTTGCCTAAGAGGCCGCCGCACCAGACTTGACCGGTAAGCTTTGGGTTGGAGGGATCGCTGATATCGTATTGCCTGAGGTCGCCGTGCAGCCAATTCGAAAAGTAGAGGAAGCGGTCGTCCATCGAGATGAGGAGGTCCGTGATCAAGCCCGGAACCGGCATCGGCCAGCCTTCGGCGTCGATCCCCTCCACGTCTATGACTTTCTCCGCATTCCAGCTCCCGTTCTGTCTGTACCAGTGGAACATGTTGGAGCTCAGGGCGGCGCCGACGAAGCCGTGGGTGCTCTCGGGGTCGTGGTGCCAGCGCACCTCGAGCGGTATCCAACCTTCTTCTCCGAGGTCGATGCTTTGGGCGATCTCGCGCTTCTCCCAATCCCAGAAGTGGAGCTGCCTACCGTACTTGCCCTCCGCCACGTCGTTGGGGTCGAAACCGGGCTGGTAAGTGTTCGGTGCGGACCACTCGCTGCTCACCATGACGTTGTGGCGTGGTTGGTACCAGAAGTCGTAGTTGAACTTCATGCCGTCCATGCCTTTCTCCCATCGCCCAGCGACGTTGAAGTCCTCGTCGAGCAAGAGGAAGCCGCCCGGGCCGTTGCCCTCGCCATCGCCGAGCATGGAGATCATGACGTGTCCGTCGGCCAGGCAATGAACCGTGTGCGGAGCCGTAAGGCCGGTCTTCTCCACGACCTCCTCGGGCTCTATGACCTTGTGGAGCTTCGGCGCCCGCTCGTCGGCGGTGTCTATGATGTGTATGCGGCTGGAGCGCTGGCCCGGGACTACTAAGTAGCGACGTTCTTTGCCTTCGTCCCCGTGGCAGGAGCTGCAGGCGTTCCACCCGAAGTGGTGTAGCTCGTCCCCCACGTTCGGCATCGGGGTGCGGTGGACCACCTGGGAGTAGGTCGAAGACTCCGGGTCGACGTCGACCGTGGCCAGGTAGTCCGGTTCCTCAACGTCCGTACCGACGTACAGGGCGACGGTGTAGAGCGTCTTCTCGGGTTCGGCCTTCATGGCCTCTTCGGGCGAGGCGTAGCCCGGCCCGTGACAGGAGGCGTGGCCCTCGTGGTTCATCTCGGACACGGTTCGTGCTCCTTTCCCTGTTCCGTCAAGACCTGTGTAGAGTAGAGCACAACCACGACGGTCATGCAAAGGGGGTGTTCTAGTTTGCTAACGCTCATTGCCGCGGCGGGGGAGGAACTGGATTTCGTGAGCGACCTGATCTCCGGTGTGGTCCACTTGGAGGGTGGTGTGTTCGATGCCGTACTCGTGGGCGAGGAGCTCTTCGATGTCGCGGCGCCTGGCATGGCAGTCCTCGTCGTGGCCGACGAGCACGTGGGCCGAGAGGGCGGGGAAGCCGCTGGTTATGGTCCAGATGTGCAGGTCGTGGACTTCCTTGATGCCGGGAACGCCGGCCATCTTACTGCCGACCTCGGTGGCATCGATGCCAGGCGGGGTTTGTTCGAGCAGGATGTTGACCGAGTCGCGCAGGAGCTTCCAGGAGCTTCCCAGGACGAGCAGGCCGATGAGCACGCTGATCAGGGGGTCCGCGTAGCGCCAGCCGGTGAGGAGGATAATGCCGGCGGCGGTCATCGCTCCCGCGGAGCCCAAAGCATCGGCGAACACGTGCCTCAAAGCGCCCTGGAGGTTGAGGCTCTCGCCCCCGGAGCGCGAGAGCACCAACGCGCCCACGAAGTTTACGACGAGCCCCGCTGCGGCCACTGTCAGCATCCACCCACCGAGGATCTCGGGGGGCTCCGCTATACGTCGGTAGGCCTCGACAAAGATCCAGATAGAGATCGCTACCAGCGTGACCCCGTTGACGAGGGCGGCCAGGATCTCGGCCCTTTTGTAGCCGAAGCTCCGGTTGGGGGTCGGGGGTTTGCGAGAGAGCCAGAAGGCGAAGAGCGCAAGCGCTAAAGAGGCTGAATCCGAGGCCATGTGCGCCGCGTCGGCGAGCAGGGCGAGGGAACCGGTAATAAGGCCGCCGACGACCTCGACGACCAAAAACGCGGTGGTGAGGCCGAGCACGATCGTGAGCGCCCGACTGCTTCGCTCAGTAGAGTCGGCGCGCGCCCCGTGCGAGTGAGCCAAGTAGCTACCTCTCCCGGTATTGCCTCAGGGCCAGCCAGACGCCAAAGGCTATTTGGGTCGTCCCGAGGAGGCGCAAGTGGTTCGGGTTGTCGGCGAAGAAGCGGGCCACTTTGCGGGCGCCCTCGGGACCGACTTCCCAGAGGAGGGAGTGCTCCCTGGGGGCCAGAAGCGCTATAACCCCGTCGCCGACGGTTACCACCGCAAAGGTCTCCTTAAGCCTCCTCGCCCACATCGCGGCTCCTTCCCATCCGGCGTTCCTATCGGTTACGCTCGCCCAGCTTGACGTCTACGTTGCTCTCATTTCCAGTGCGGTTAACGGTGATGGTCACGGAATCGCCGGGCCGGTAGTTGCGCAAGGCGGCGGCCAGATCGCCCGAGTCCTTTATCTCGGTCGAACCCAGGGCCGTGATCACATCCTTGGCCCTGATCCCGGCGTCGTCGGCAGGGCCACCGGCCTCCACCTCCGCCACGAGCGCTCCGGAGTCGACCGATATACCGAATTGTCGGGCTACGTCCGGTGTCAAATCGGCCAGGCTAATCCCGAGATACGGGTGCGTGGCCCGGCCGCTCTCGATGAGCTGGTCCGCTACCGAGGTCACCACGTCCGACGGGATAGCGAACGCTATGTTCTCGGCGCCAGTCTCGCCCGGTGGCAGATAGGCGACGTTGATCCCGACAATCTCGCCGCCCTGGTCCGCTAAAGCCCCTCCGGAGTTACCGGGCGAGACGGCGGCGTCGGTCTGGATGAGGCCCACAAGCGCCGTTTCCTGTCG